>CAZCER010000848.1:0-1953 GCA_964497385.1 uncultured Armatimonadia bacterium
GCCGATCCCCTTCCGGTTTGACGACCGCGCCGAACTCGCGCGGAGCCTCGAGCGCGTCGAGGTCCTCTACAACACGTACTGGATCCGGTTCGAGCGCGACGGCCGTACCTTCCGCGAGGCCGTCGAGAACACCAAGACCCTCATCGGCGCGGCGAAGGACGCGGGAGTCCGGCGCTTCGTGCATGTGAGCATCACGAAGCCCTCGCACGCGTCGCCCCACCCCTACTTCAGCGGCAAGGCGGAGATGGAGGACGCCCTGCGCGAGTCGGGCCTCTCCTACGCCATCGTCCGGCCGACGGTGATGTTCGGCGGCTCGGACGTGCTCGTGAACAACATGGCGTGGATGCTTCGCCGCATGCCCGTGTTCGGGATCCTCGGGAGTGGCGACTACAGGATCCAGCCGGTGCACGTCGAGGACGTCGCGCGTCTCTGCATCGAGAGCGGGGCTCGGACCGACGACGTGACGCTAGACGCCGTTGGTCCGGAGGTCCTCACGATGGAGGAACTCCTCCGCGCGATCGGGAGAGCCGTCGGCGCCCGCACGCTCTTCGTGCGTGTGCCGCCCGCCTACGGGCTCCTCATCACGGACCTCCTGGGGCGCTTCGTCGTGAGGGACGTCGTACTCACGCGGCATGAGGTGGGGGCGTTGCTCGCGGGGCTGCTCTACTCCGACGACCCGCCGACGGGCCGCATCGCCCTCACTGAGTGGATGGCCGAGCACCGCGACTCCCTCGGCCGGGTGTACGCAAGCGAGCTGATGAGGCACTTCTGATGGGCGGGATGGATCGCGCGCAGTGGACGGGTTCGCCCCGGACGGGAGGCCAACATGCCCTACCGCTTGGTGTACGTAACGACCGCGAGCACGCAGGAGGCGCGCCGGATCGGGCAGGCGATGGTGGTGCGCCGTCTCGCCGCGTGCGCTAACCTCATCCCGATGGTCGAGTCTCTCTATTGGTGGGAGGGCGCGGTGCAGTCGGAGACGGAGGCCATCGTGCTGATGAAGACGACGGCCGAAGCGTACCCGAGGCTCGAGTCGGCCGTCAGGGAGATGCACGGCTACAAGTGCCCGTGCATCGTCGCTGTAGAGATAGCCGACGGCAGCGCCGCGTACCTCGAGTGGCTGGGACAGAACGTGACCGGGGCGTGACGGCGGGGATGGAGGGGCCGACGCGGCACGGGGCTGGGCATTCGCAGAGGAGACGGAGCGGCCGAATGGAAGGGGCCCACGAAGTGGGAAGGGATCCATCCGGCTCATCGCTGCAGGAGCGGACACCGCCATGGACAAGCGCACCCCAGAGGAGCGACTCGAGGCTCACCCCCCCGGCTGGCGCAGGCTGCGACGCTACCCCGCGCGTCTGCCCCCCGATTGCTAACGTCTGCCGCTGCAGCCGCTGTTCGTGACGGCTCGAGCGGCACAGGGCGTTGCGTTGGCCGAGCCTCGCGTTGCGGGCGCCATCGTCTGCGCGATGGGACGCGTCGGCGCCGGGCGCAACGTTCGGGTTCACGCCTACTGCATCATGCCCGACCACCTCCATGTCGTTGTGTCGGCATGTGAGACAGGACCAGGTGATGTCTGGGCATGGGTGCGGTACATGAAGCGTGAGGCGTCTCGCCGGGCGGGCGCTGCGCTCTGGCAGCGGAGCTACTGGGACAAGACGGCTCGGCGAGACGACGACGTGGCTGCGATGGTGGAGTATGTGTTGCTCAACCCCGTGCGCAAGGAGCTGTGTGAGGAGTGGACGGACTGGCCCTTCGCCTGGTCGGAGTGGCATCCGGAAGGGCGCGGGAGAGACCCGAACGGGACTGCCGGAGCGCACCAACAGGATGACGGTGGCGCGGCGGGAGCCACCTCGCGTGACTGCGGTGCGTAGTGCCACGGGTACTGAGCCGGATGGAACCCTTCCCGCTCCTTCCCTCGATACGGCGCACACCCCGCGCCTACTCGGGATGAGC
>CAZCER010000849.1:0-1953 GCA_964497385.1 uncultured Armatimonadia bacterium
TGAGCACCGGCACGAACCGTCCACCATACTTCCACAGAGGGCCGTGGAGCTGCTCGACCCCGCATGACAGCAGCAGCGCAGCGTTCTCCAACTCGCTGATGGCGGCGCACACCCGCGCGGTGTCAGAGACCATCGCCCGCCCCACTTCCCTGATAGGCCTTCCGCTGATGATGCATGGAGGGACCGCATTGGGGGGACCGCCGAAGGCGGTGGGCGCCAAACCGGCCCGCCCAGCGGTCGCCTCTCTCGCACGTGGAGCCGCAGACACGCCGCTCGATGCAATGGGCCGGTTGGGGTCCCTCCCGCTGCGCGGGTCCCTCCCCATGCGGCCCCTCCGAACCCCAGGTGAACTGCTCCACTTGCGCGAGACTCATTGGCCCGCAGCCACTCGCGCGTTAGCCTCACTGTGGACGCCCGCATAGAGCCGCCTTCCCTCGGCGCACACTTTGAACTCCAGAGAGGCCGGTGCGTCACGGATGAACTCGAAGCGCTCCAGGCGCTCGACCAGGATGTCGAACGAGAGCCCCAGCCCCCGCAGCGCCGCGTGTCCTCGGGTCGCGATGGCCGTCTCGGACTCCGCGCTCTCCGCCACGACCACCAGCAGGTCGACGTCGCTGTCCGCCTCGGGCTCGCCCCACGCCTGCGAACCGAAGAGGTAGATGGCCTCGGGATCGAGTTCCGCGACCAAGCGTCGTGTGACTTCCGCGAGGAGTTCCTCGGACACGCGCGGCATCGGCATCACCTTCCCCATGATAGCACGCGAGCCACGTCTCTGCCTCTCGTGCCCCCGCTTGACGGGCGCCCTTCGCGGTCGTATTCTGCCTTGCAGACTGAGAGAGGAGGTGGTCGTTATTAGTACGGTAACGAGCAGTCGAGGTGGCTGTAAGAGCTAACCTAGCGACTCTTCTCTTCAAGCAGCATTAGAACGTCAGGTGGCTCTAATCCCAAGCAGTCACCGCGGAGCGGGGTCCTTTCGAGGGCCCCGCTCCTTCTTGTGTACGGCCCGGCCCCCTGGACGCTCCTGTGGCAAGCGGCTAGAATGCGCCGAGTCTCAGCGCTTGGTGAGGTGCGAGTTTGAGCGAGAATCCTGTACGCTTCGGCATCGTCGGCCTGGGCATCGGTCGGGCCCACGCAACGGGTGTCCAGAAGGCGCGGGGCGGCGAGGTCGTCGCGCTGTGCGACATCGACGAGGCCGTGCTCGCGCAACACGCGAGTTCCTACGGGGTCTCCCGCACCTACACCGACTACCGCGACCTCTGCGCCGACGACGAGGTCGACGCGGTCTGCGTCTGCACCCCGAACGCGCTCCACGCTGAGGTCGCCATCTGCGCGCTCGAGCACGGGAAGCACATCATCGTCGAGAAGCCGATCGGCATGAGCGCCGCCGAGGGGGAGCGCATCCTCGAGGCCGCCGAGCGCTCCGACGGCGGGAAGACCGCCATGACGGCCTTCAGCAGCCGCTTCACCGGACCCGCGCAGCTTCTCCGCAAAGCGGTCGACGAGGGCCAGCTCGGGCGCATCTACTATGCCCGGGCGAGCTACCTCCGGCGGCGCGGCATCCCCGGCTACGGCACCTGGTTCACCACCAAGGAGCAGGCCGGCGGCGGGGCCCTGATCGACCTGGGGGTCCACGTCCTCGACATCGCGTGGTGGCTGATGGACTGCCCCAAGCCGGTCACGGCCCTGGGTGCCACGTACGCTGAGTTCGGGCCGCACGGCAAGGGCATCGGGGGGCGCCGGAAGGTGATCCCGGACGGGCCGTTCGATGTCGAGGACTTCGGGTGCGGTTTGATCCGCTTCGAGACCGGCGAGACGATCTTCGTCGAGGCGAGCTGGGCCTCGCACGTGGGCTCGAGTGGCGCGAACGTCCAGGTCTGCGGCACTCTCGGCGGCGCGGACCTCGACCCGTGCGTCATCCACACGGACCTCTACGGTGAAGCGCCGGTGGACATC
>CAZCER010000850.1:0-1944 GCA_964497385.1 uncultured Armatimonadia bacterium
CCATGCAATGGGCCGGTCTAGGTCCCACCATCTTGCCGGATGGTCCTCCCTATGCGGCCCCTCCATGCCCCGTTTCCGAAAGACCCATCAGTCCAGCGCGTTCTCCATCGCCTCGGCGACCGCGCGGATCGCCCGGATGCGCGCCCAGAGCTTGCAGTTGCCCTCCACGATCGTCCACGGCGCATACGACGTGCTCGTGCGCTGGATCATCTCCCCGACCGCCGCGTAGTAGGCGTCCCACTTCTCGCGATTGCGCCAGTCCTCGTCCGTGATCTTCCAGCGCTTGTGCGGGGTGTTCATCCGGTCCTCGAAACGCCGGAGCTGCTCGTCCGCGCTGATGTGGATCCAGAACTTCACGATCACCGCACCCGCCGAGGCGAGCTGAGACTCGAACTCGTTGATCTCCTGGTACGCCCTGCGCCAGTCATCCTCGGTGCAGAAGCCCTCCACCCGCTCCACCATCACGCGCCCGTACCAGGAGCGGTCGAAGATCGTGATATGCCCCGCCTTCGGCACGCGGATCCAGAAACGCCTCAGCCAGTGGTGCGCCTTCTCGTCGGTCGAGGGCGCCGCGATCGGCACCACCTCGTAGCCGCGCGGGTCCATGGCGCTCGTGAGCCGCCGGATGTTCCCACCCTTCCCGGCCGCGTCCCATCCTTCGTACACCATCACGACGGGCGTGCGCGCGACGTAAATCTGGTGCTCCAGCCGGACCACGCGCTCCCGCAGTTCGTCGAGCTGGGCCTCGTAGTCCGCGCGCTCCAGCGAGAGGCTCAGGTCGGCGTGGTCGAGCGGGTTCGAGCGCGCGACCGACGTCGACGACGCTTGCGCCTCTTCGGGCGACGCCTCGCGCTCCTTCTCCATCGCCCGCACCGCAACGCGGCGGCGCTTCCGCTCCAGCATCAGGGCCTGCCTGTCGAGGATCGCCTCCGCGACCTTCACGTGCGCGAACCGCCCGCAGTTCGCCTCCACGATCGTCCACGGAGCGTCGCCGGTGCTGGTGCGCTCGAACATCCCCTCCACGGCCTCCGCGTACTGCTCCCACTGCTTGCGGCGGCGGCGCTCGTCGGGACCCACGCGCCACGCGAAGTCGGCGTCGGCGAGGAGCTTCTTGAAGCGCTTCTTCTGCTCATCGCGCGAGATGTGCAGCCAGAACTTCACGATCGCATACCCGTCGTCCGTGAGCTGCCTTTCGAACGCGTTGATCTCGTCGTACGCGCGCTCCCACTCCCGCCGGCTCGCCCGTCCGTCCACCCGGTCGTGAAGGACGCGCCGGTACCAAGAGTGGTCGAAGATGCCCACGATGCCGGCCTTGGGAAGGCGCCGCCAGAAGCGCCACAGGAACGGATGAAACCCCTCATCCTCCGTCGGCGGCTGAATGGGGTGGACGTTGTAGCCGCGCGGATCGAGAGCCTGAGTGAGCCGGTTGATGATGCTCCCCTTGCCCGCGGCGTCCCATCCCTCGAACACCACAACGGTCGGCACGCCGTCATCCTTGCACTGGCGCTGCAGATCGGCGAGCTTCAGGCCGATCTCGTCGCGAACGCGCTTGTACTCATCTTTGGGAAGACTGCGGGAGAGATCGACGGTCTCAAGCATCGGGCGCCCCTCCGGTACGGAGATATGACCGTACCTTCACCCAAACGAAGCGGCCACCTCCCGGAGAACCGAGAGGCGGCCGCGCCGCGTCACCAGCCGTGAGCCATCTTGCCGTCTACCAGGTCTGACCGCCCGAGCGCGTCTGGTAGCAAAGGCGCTTGGGCGCCCCGCTGACCGGGAAGAAGTCCTCATCGGCTCGGGGGTAGTTGATGTCCACGGTGCCAAGCAGGCTGATCGCGCCCTTGGTCGTGATCGAGCCGTTCAGGATCGCGCCGCCGCGCCCGTCGAAGCTGCAGGCGTTCCGGCCGTAAAGCCACGCCGAGAGATCGGAAGAGCACACGTCTG
>CAZCER010000851.1:0-1942 GCA_964497385.1 uncultured Armatimonadia bacterium
GAGACGGAATGCGCGGGCTCGGGAACTACACCGTCTTCGAGCGAAACACCGTCAAGAACTGCTATGACGTGAACGAGAACCATGACGACGGCTTCCAGTCGTGGTCCGTCGGGCCGGACGGCGTGGGCTCGGGCGAGGTCGTCGGCGTCACTCTGCGCGGGAACACGATCATCAACTACGAGGATCCGAACCAGCCGCATCGCGGGGCCCTGCAGGGAGTCGGATGCTTCGACGGGACCTTCGTTGACTGGGTGGTCGAGAACAACGTCATCATCGTCGACCACTGGCATGGGATCACGTTGCTCGGGGCGCGCGACTGCCGCATCGTGAACAACACGGTCTACGACCCCGACGGCGCCGAAGGCGCGGGACCGGCGTGGGTGACGATCGGGGCGCACAAGAACGGGACCGCCTCCACGGGATGCCTCATCCGCAACAACCTCGCTGCGACGATCCGCGTTCCGGACGGCCAAGACGTGACCGCCGACCACAATCTCACCTTCGAGGACGCCCTGGCCCTGTTCCTCGACCCCGGCGCCTTCGATCTCCGGCTCAGGTCCGACGCCGAGGCCGTGGACGCGGGGTCGCCGGACCAGGCGCCCGCGGCCGACATCGACGGCGTGACTCGGCCGCAAGGCGCCGGAGTGGACATCGGGGCGCACGAACGCTAGTGTGCGAAGGGATCCGTCGCCCGGAGGTTCCGCACCGCCGAGTAGGCCATATAGCGCGCCATCATCAGTCCCAGTACGGCGATGCCGATCGCGAGGAGCGTCGCGAGCCCCGAGGCGACGGGCCACCACGCCTCCGAGAGTGAGTGGCTCGCGGCCCGCGCGATGAGACAGACGATCCACCGCGCCCCCTCCAGGAGGCCGCAGTAGAGCACGGCCCTGCCGATTCCTCCGCCGTCCGTGACCCGCAGGGTCAGCGCCCCCGAGAGGCCCGCGTACCCGGCGCAGGCGGTCAGAAGCACAGCCCACGCGAGCATCGCGATCATGTTGAGCGCGGCGGTCACCGAGAGCGCGACCGCCGCTCCCGCAAGCATGAACGGCGCGCAGAGCGCCAGAGCCGCGGCCACCGGCGCCCCGAGGGCCGCGATCCGGCCGTCGACGATCTCGCGGTCCGTGAGCGGAGCGAGCAGCACGAAGCCGAAGACTTTTCGGCGGCGCTCATCGACGAAACTCGAGCCGCACGTGAGCGCAAGGGACAGCCCGGCCAGCAAGCCGCCCGCCGTCCCGACGAAGGCGAAGATCCGCCAGCCGACCATGTTGCCCCAACCGGGCGCGGAGGCCCAGGCGGAGAGGGCCGTCTTCGGGACCGCGAAGACCGGCGCCGCGCCCAACGGAAACGGCGTCGAGAGGGCCATGGCGAGCGCCATGCAGATCGCGACCGCCATGAGCACCGGCGCCACGAGGCTGCCGCCCGTCCGCGCCGCGAGCCGCGCCGCCTCGGTGGCGATGGGGTTGTCCATGCGCGCGACGAGGCGCTCGACAAGGCCCGGGCGCTCCTCCCGCCGCGTGTCGTCGGCCGCTCCGGCGATGACGGCACTCGTGGCCCGCCGATGAGTGCGGAGGCGGCGGCCCAGCAGGTAGGCGTCGGCCGAGAGGAGGAGTGCGGCGAGGAGAAGCACGATCCCCACGCACCCAAGCCACGACGGCAGCGCAACCGCGGCTCCGACGAACCAGGCGGCGCCTTGGCCCGTGACGGCGGCGAACGCGCTCACAGGCGACAGCGCCGCGATCAACGAGCCGCCCTGCCCGCCGACCATCGACAGCCCCAGCCACGGCACGAACACGAGCACTCCGACGACCGCGAGAAACGACGCGCTGTACAGCCACCGACGCCGGGCGAGCAGCAGCCACAGCAACAACCCGACCGCATAGCAGAAGCAGATCGTCGCCGCCGCCGCGATCAGGCCCTGGAACAGGACGCTCGAGCCCGGAGG
>CAZCER010000852.1:0-1937 GCA_964497385.1 uncultured Armatimonadia bacterium
CGGAGGCCGGCGCCACGGGGAGGCGGGCAGGGATGGCCGGGTTCCGGCCGAGAGACGGCGCCACGGAGGGCGGCGCCCACCCGGAAGCCCGGCGGGGGCGTGGTTTCTTGCGGAACCCGATGGGCCGCTCGCTCGTCCACGAGCGGGACGGCGCAACCACTCAGTCTGAGGGGAGTCGGGTATCGATGGTTCGCACCACAACGCTCGTTCTTCTGCTGGTCCCCTTCCTCGCAAGCGCGGCGCTGGCGCAGGGCGCCAAGTCGGACGAGGAGCAGGTCGCCGAGTTCGTCGAGGGACTGGCCGAGGGGCTCGATCAGGACCCTGTCTCGGTGATCCCGCTGCTCGACCGAACGATTGTCTTCGCGGACGGCTACCACGGCGACAAGCGCGACCATAGGCCGGGTAATGAGCTTCTCGACTTCTACGAGACCGCGATCGGGCTTGTCGAGATGGCGCGGGACGGCTCTGGCAGCTTCCGTCTGCCCGAGCGCGACGAGGCCGAGATCCATGTGGTCCGCGACGTCGCATGGGTCATTGTGCCGATGCATCTGTTCGGGGGGGAAGGCGACCCCGCTCTCGCCCCCTTCCGTGTGCTGCTGCTGCTCGGACGCTCACGCGACGAGTGGCGCGTCCTCTTTGGCGGGCTGAGCTTGACGGGCGAAGTCACGCGCATGCTCCCTGAGGCCGGGGCCGAGTGCGCCGAGGTGAGTGAGACCTCTCTCCAGGCGTTCACCGCCGGCGTCGAGGCGGCGCTCACTCAGGGCGAAGGGATCGCGCCGCTGGGCGATCGCGTCTGGGAGAGCGCATCGCTCTCGGTTCCGGGCGACCGGGGCCTCACGACCCGCCTGTGGCAGCGCGCCGTGGACGAAGCGCCGGGGTTCACCTACGACGCCGCTCAGGGGCTCGAGGCAACGACGTTCCTCTCGCAGGCCCTGCTCGTGGCCCGAGGCACGCTACCGGGCGGCACGCGGGCCCGCCTCGTCCTGGTGGCCGTCGCGGACCGCGAGGCGCCGGGCGGCTGGTGGCTCACGAACGTCGTGTGCGTGCGAGATGCGGGCGGGCAGCGCTGACCGGGCTGGTCCGGACGAGGCCTCCAGGCTGTACGCTGGCCAGGGGTCGCGCCAGTGGCGTGCTGCGGGCCGCTGGGCGGCGACGCCTGTCACGACAGCGCCTCGTACGCGGCGATCTCGGCGGCGGTGCGGTCGGCGTCCCACCCGGCGGCTTCGGCCATCCAGCCGGCGACGCGGCGGGCGGTCTCGAGGCGGTTCTCGAGGTAGTAGTGCCAGCTCGTGCGGCGGACCATCACGTCATCGAGGTGCATCGCCCACTCGCGCTCCACGTAGTGGCGCACCGCCTCGCGGGCAACGGGGGGCGGGACGATCGCGCTCACGCCCTCGACGGCCTCGGGCGCAAGCAGACGTTCTTCCGCGGTGGGGCACGGCGTGCGCGCCCGCCCCAAGCGCCGGAGCGCAATGCTCACCGTATGCTCGGCCATGAGACGGTAGGTCGTGAGCTTCCCGCCCGCGACGTCGATCCAGCCGGGCTCGTCCATGCGGATCTGGTGCCCGCGCGAGATGTCCGAGGGGTTCCCGCGCGGATCCGCGAGGAGCGGGCGCACGCCGGCCCAGTCGCTCAGCACGTCAGCGGGCGTGAGACCCAGACTTGGAAAGAGGTCATGCACCGTGCGGAGGATGTAGTCGACGTCCTCGGGCGCGGTGCGAACGTCGGCCGGGTCGCCCCGGTAGTCGGTGTCGGTGGTGCCCAGAATGAGGCGCTCGCCCCAGGGGATCCCGAAGAGGATGCGGCTTCCTTCGGGAATGACGAGGGCGTCCGTGAGCGGCCACCGGTCGCGGCGGATCACGACGTGCACGCCCTTGGTCGGCCGGAGCTTCAGACGGCACTGCGGGAACTGATCGACCCAGGGTCCCGTGGCGTTC
>CAZCER010000853.1:0-1933 GCA_964497385.1 uncultured Armatimonadia bacterium
GATCTGCCAGGCGTTGTCGGCATGGCCTTCGGGGTCGGTGCCGATCAGCGCCACCCGTGTGGGTCGATGATCCGTTCGGCCCCCGGGCGCCCCGCGCCGAGGTTTCCCGCGTCGTGTACCGCTCACGCGAGATGACCGTCCGGCTTCCTGACCTTGCGGACGGCTTCGTGATCGAGGGTCCCGACGGCCCCGGGCCCGAGGTCGGCGACGGCGGCTTCACCGTGACGCCCGGCGTCTGGGTGCTTCGCGCGGCCAACGCCCCCCGGCCAGTGCAGGTCGACTGGACGTTCGCCGCCCCGGAGGCGAAGGCGCTCCCGCCTGTCGCCCGCATGGAACTCCCGCGTGTCGTCCCGGAGGGCGAGGGGTTCGAGGTCGTGGCCACGGTCGTCGGGGATGCGGACGCTGAAGACGTCGTCGCATGCATCGGCGATAGGCGCGTACCGCTAGACCGTCTGGATCCCTACCGCTTCGTCGGGGCAGTGCCCGGTGAGTGCTCCGCGGGAAACGAGGTGGAACTGAGCCTCGAAGCCACGATCGGCGACGAGACCATGCTCTTCGGGGGAGGCCGCTTGCTCGCCAGCGGACCCGACCCTGAGCCGATACGGCTGCTGGACGCCGCTGAACTCGACACCGACCGGGAGTATGCGGACAGCCCCGCCGAAGGCGCGACTTGCCGCAAGAACGACGATGAACTGGTCATGTCCGCTGACCGGTTCGGCCCCGATCGTGAGTGGCTGAACTGCCGGCTGCCGGTCACACTGCCGGCGGAGGGTCTCACGGCGTACGACGCGCTTCGCATTCGGTGCGTGCGCCGCCACCCGGCGACGAAGGCGTTCGAGATCGCCTTGGTGGATGGCGAGGGCGGCGGGTATGGCGCGGTGGCCCCGATCCCGACCGACTACACGGATGTGGAGATCCCCCTCGCGGCCCTTGGCCCGCTCTGGCACACGGAGGGACGCCCGTTCGACCTCGCTCGAGTCGCCTTCGTGAACCTGGGCATGGGCCCCTACACCGTCGGACCGACCGGGGACGCGCCGCACGGGTTCGCGATTCGGTCGATCGACCTGGTGCGGTCCGAGCCGGCGTGGAAGGTCCGTGTCCATCCTCGCGGGGCGCCCGTCGCGCTGATCGAGGGCGGTGTCCCGCCACGCGCGAAGCTCCACGGTGACCCCGCCCACCTCACGGAGTGCCCGGCCTCCGGTCCCGATCGCATGGCCTTCCGACTGGAGGCCGAGCGCTTCACGGCCGGTTCATCGACATCGATCGAAGTGAGGCTGAGCGACACGACCGCCGGCCTGTCCTCGGTCCTCCCTGACTACTCCACGCTCGTCCTGCGACTGCGCGGCGCAACGCTGGGGACGGACGCCTGTGAGGTGGTGCTCTCCGAGACGGACGGAGCACCATGGGGAACGGTGGTCGACCTGACCGACCAATGGAGCGAGATACGCATCCCTCTGACCGACCTCCGCTACTTCTCGCACTGGATCTCGCCGGAGGGGCGCGGCGGGGAGGGCGACCGTCCGCATCCCGAGCGCCTGCGTTCTCTGAACCTCACATTCGGCGCCTGGCTCTTCCCCGATGCGCTCGATCAGTCGCACGCCATTGAGGTCGAGTATGTGGGGCTGGAGCGTTAGGGTGCGATGAAGCAAGAGGAGCGCTCTCAGCCCGCCGAGAACCACCTCTCTACGGGTGGCGCTTCGCACGGCGGGGCCGACATGTGCGTCGACAAGGTTCGAGAGGGTGTGAACGGATGCGCGCGGTTCGGGTCTCTCTCTACACGGCGGTCTCCCTGGTGGCCGCTCTTGCGCTTAGCCTCACCGTGGGGTGCGCCGGCGGCGGGTTGACCGTCGCCATCGCCCTGGGCCTCACGACCCCGACCGTCGCCGCCGGAGCGACGACCACCGCGACCGCGACGCTCACCGAGGGCGGCATC
>CAZCER010000854.1:0-1927 GCA_964497385.1 uncultured Armatimonadia bacterium
CTGAGCCGTCCGCTTCCGATGTGTCGACGCCGACCACTGGCTGGTCCATGCCCGAGCCGCAACCGGAGCCGGGGCTGGTTCTGCGCTACGGCTTCGATGACGCCGCGCCCGTCGCCGCCGACCTCTCGGGCCGCGGCATGCATGGGTTCGCGCAAGGCGCCGTGAGAGCCCCGGGAGCCGTCGGTCAAGGGCTCGATGTGGACGGTGGCGCGAGCGTCACGCTTCCGGGATGCTCGGGCATCCTGGGGGCGCGGCCGGAGCGGGGGACGCTCGCGCTCTGGGTGCGGCCGGCTTTCGACGCATCCGAACTCTCATCAGATCTCTGGCAGGGCTACCGGGTGATCGCGTACCTGATGAGAACTGACGGGAATGGGCTGCCGGACGGGCTCGACGAGATCGGGCTGTTCGTGCACGGCGGCCAGTTGCTCGCGCGATGCGGCGGCGGCGAGGACGCCCTCTGCGCCGCTGTGCCCACTCCGCTCCGCAAGGGACAGTGGACGCACCTGTGTCTGACGTGGACTCCCGAACGCCGGGTTCTTTACGTCGACGGCAAGCCGCTCTCAAGCCGCGAGGGCGCCTATGTCCCGGCCTCCCTCGACGGCTGCCCCGGTCGACTCGGACTCCATCCCGCCTCCGGAGCGTGGCCCTGGGCGGGCGGCCTCGACGAGTTCCGCATCTACGACCGCGCTCTGACGCAGGAGGAGGTGGGCCGCCTCGCCGCGCGGTAGCGCGGCCGAACCCGAACGTGGAGGCCCTAATGAGCCCTGCGCAGATGGAGCAGTTCGCGCGGGGTTCGGAGGGGCCGCATGCCTGTGGTGAGCCGCGTCGAACCAGGGAGGGACCCGCTCATCCCGAGTAGGCGCGGGGTATGCGCCGTACCGAGGGATGGAGCGGGAGGGATCCCAACCGGCCCGCATTCGCTACGCCTGTCGTGCACGTGGAGCCGGAGGCGCTCCGCTCCATGCAATGGGCCGCTTTGGGGCCCACCGAAGCTCTGAGCCCCGCCGAAGCGCCGAATGCGGCCCTCCGCACACCATTGGTGAAAGGCTCCGTAGTCACCGATCGGGCCGACGACGCATCGAACTCGCCCGACCGCTACGCGTCGCCCGCGCGAGCCAAGGGAACCATGGCCCTCTCGGCAACCATCACCGGGCTGTCCCAGACCGGCAGGCCGGAGAACGCCACACCGTCCTCGGTTGCGCGCCACATCTCGGGCCCAAGTTCGTAGACCTTGCCCGTGATCATCTCGACGTACACAGGGTCCTCGAACACCACCCCGGCCGCCGTGAAGTCGACAGGCTCCCACGCGAGTTCGTCGCTCGGGACCTGGTCACCGCACCACACCAGCAGGACGGGCGCACCCGCCTTCTCGAAGCGGGCCGCCGTCAGCGGACGGGAGCCGTCGGACTCGCACGAGAGCAGCCCGCGCGGCTCCACCTCCTGGTCGAAGAACCCGACCAGGTGCTGGACGGCGTAGTAGGCCGGACGCTTGTAGATGAACTCGTGCTTCAGGTTCGACCGGATCAGGCCGAACGACTGGAGCATGTCCGGGTAGCGGAGGTCGATGATGGTGAACGCGGACGACGGGATGCCCCGGACGCGGTCGCCCGCGAGACGCCGCAGGAACCACTTCGCCTGGCTGTACTCCGTCCACGGGTGGTTCGCCAGGGCGTGGGTTCACTCCAGGATCGAGGGGCACCCGTTCTCTCCCTGATAGAGCCCGATGCGCGGGTCATAGGACGCGACGAGTTCGCTCAGCTTCTCCACGGCGGGGTAGGACGAGTCGGGGTTGCGCGTATAGGGGTGGTAGGTCACGCGGTCGATCAGGTCCAACTGCCCGCGCTCACGGAGTATCTCCAGAACGCCCTTCGCGAAGTCCGGATCGACGCCGGCCAGGGAGAGGCCCAGCACCTCCGCCTCCGGTTGC
>CAZCER010000855.1:0-1926 GCA_964497385.1 uncultured Armatimonadia bacterium
GACCAAGCCGAAGTCTGCGCCGAGCAAGAGGCGCGCGTTCTCGTCACCGGGGAACCGCTCATCGAGCACGAGTACTCCTTCACCGACTCCGGAGGGCGCATCCGATGGTTCGCCTCCAGCAAGGTCGCCCTCCGGGACGCCAACGGCCTGATCGTCGGACTCGTCGGGCTCGAGCGCGACATCACCGATCGACGCCGCATCCGAGACGCTCTCGCCGCCAGCGAAGAACGCCTGCGCAGCCTCATGGACCATTCCCCCGTCGGAATCGCCGTCGTCGACCTCGACCTCACGATTGAGTACGTCAACCGCGGCTTCACCGAGATGCTGGGCTACACCAGGGACGACGTGCCCACCATCGTCGACTGGTTCCGCCGCGCCCTCCCCGACCGAGACCCCGCCGACGCCGCGGCCGCCTGGCGCATCGAGTCGAGCAGCCTGTCCCCCCAAACGCCCGACGTGCGCGAGGGCCCCGTCCGCACGGCCCGGGGCGACGCGCGCCACATCGAGATGCACACCGTGCCCTTCGCGGGCAAGATCCTCACGATCTTCGTCGACCTCACCATGCGCCGCCTCGCCGAGGCCGAGCGCGCCGAAAGGGTCGCCCAGACCTATGAGCGACAACGCCTCGAGAGCCTTCGCGTGCTCGCCGGAGGCGTCGCCCACGACTTCAACAACCTCCTGACGGCCATCCTCGGGTGGTCCGAGATGGCGGCCGCCTCCCTGCCTCAGGGCTCCACGGAACGCGACTACATCGAGCGCGCCCTCGACGCGACCGCGCACGCCACCAGCCTGGCGTCGCTCATCCTCGATTACTCCGGCGGGCGCCCATTCCGACGCGAGCCCCTCGACGTGGCCGCCCTCGTTCAGGCGGCCGTCTCCGCCGTCGACCATCTCTGTCCGCGCGGCTGCGTCCTCGAGTGCTCCGCCCCGCCCGAGCCGCTCACCATCCACGGCTCGCGCCCGATGGTCCACCAAGCCTTCACGGCCGTCCTCGCGAACGCGCAGGACGCGGTGGGCGATTCAGGCGGGACCATCCGCGTGACGATGGGGAAGGCCGACGCCACAGCCGCCGACCTCCTCGGCGTCTACCCCCCCGATCACCGTCTCGCGCCAGGGCCCTTGGTCTTCATCGAGGTTCAAGACGACGGGCCCGGCATGTCGCGCGAGATCGTGGAGCGCGCCTTCGAGCCTTTCTACTCCACCCGCGCCGACGCGCGCGGCCTCGGGCTCGCGGCCGCGCTCGGAATCATGCGCGAGCACGACGGCGCCATCCACGTCGTCAGCCTGCCCGGCGAAGGCGCCCGCATCCGTTTGTGGTTCCCGTCCGGATAGCCCGTCGTCGGGTCGCTTACCGCGGCATCCGCACCGCGAACGGCTGCCGAATCATCGCCGCTCCATGCTGCAGGCGCAGCCGGACGATGTGCGTGATCTCCTGCCCCATCGGCAGAACGACTTCGCCCAGCACGCTCATCATGTCCTCGGCGAGCACCATCCCCACCTCGAGGTCCAGCAGCGCCACCTGACGCACCTCGCGCTCGTCTTCGGCCAAGATGATCGCCGGCAGCGCCGCCGCGACCTTCGGATCGTAGTGGCCGACAGAGTGCTGAATCTCCGACGCCGCTTCCAGATCCGTCTTCCCGCTCTGGGTGAGCACGTCGTAGTCGAGCGCGACGTGCAGCAGCCTCGCCTCCCACGGGATGTCCTCGCCCGAGAACCCGTGCAGCGGCGGCCCCTCGCCGTCGAACCGCTTGCACTGGTAGGCCACGATCTCCGCAACCGTGTTCAGCCGCGGCACATGGGCCAGAAGCTCGCAACTCGTCTCCGGGCAACCATCGAGCATGCGCTGCTCCGCCGGCGACAACGCCCGACCCGCGTACGCGTGCCGCAGCACGCGCTCCGGAACCGAGATGCACCCGATCTGGGAGA
>CAZCER010000856.1:0-1920 GCA_964497385.1 uncultured Armatimonadia bacterium
GGCTTCGCTCAGGAAGTCAGAACGAGGTGCTTACCGACGAGCAGCGCTTGGACGCCGTCGTTGGCTCCGCCGCCGCGCGAAGGGCGTTCCTCATCTCGTGGGCGCGGACCAAGAGCGCGAGCACGCCGAAGAGCCCAAGAACGCGGCAGTCGAGCCTCTCGACGCCTGCGCGCATCATCGCTCCGTTGGTTCCTGTCATCTCAACACCCCCTGGTGTTGCTGGTCTCGGGAGTAGCTTCTAGGCTGGAGTATACCCGGCGTGACCGTCGGGTTCGCGAGGGCGCGCCGACCTGGAGGATTCGCGCGAGGGCTTGCGGATTCACGGGGGAGGTAGGCCGAGACCCGCCACGCGGCCCGACCGACGGGCTCGTGACCGGGAGCGCTTTGGGGCGACGGTCAGCGGATGAGCGTCAACACATCCAGCACCTCGGCGACCGACCAGGCCTGCGAGACGCAGCCGCCGGGCGTGTGGGGCGGGTCGCCGGAGAAGACCTCGGAGAGGCTGCCGACGCCGGTGTCGCGGACATGCTCCAGCAGAGGCTCCAGCAGCGCACGGACCTCTTCGCGCGCTTTCGGCGCGTCGCCGCGCACTCGGAGGAGCGCGCGGCAGTAGGGCCCGATCAGCCAACCCCAGGCGGTGCCCTGATGGTAGGCCGAGTCGCGGCCGAAGACGTCGCCCTCATAGACGCCTCGGTAGCCGTACGAGCCGGGCGCAAGCGTGCGCAACCCGTAGGGGGTCAGGAGCTGCGTCCGCACGGCGTCCACCGCGCGCGCGACGTGCTCGGCGTCCGCGACCGGGTGGGGGAGACTGACGGCGATCATCTGGTTCGGGCGAAGGCTCTCGTCGGGGCCGTCGGCGGTCACGACGTCGGCGAAGTAGCCCTTCTCCTCGAGCCAGAAGGCCTTGTCGAAGGACTCCATCGCCAGGCGCGCCGCCGCGCGGAAGTCGTCGGCGTGCGCGCGTTCGCCGAGGACGTCACCGAACTCGGCGGCGATGAGAAGCGCGTTGCACCAGAGACCGGCGATCTCCACCGGCTTGCCGAACCGCGGCGTGATGACCCAGTCGCCGACCTTCGCGTCCATCCACGTAAGCTGGTGCGCGCCCTCGCCCTGCCAGAGGAGCCCATCCTCGGGATCCATGTGGATGCCGTAGCGGGTGCCGCGACGGTGCCAGTCGATCGACTCCGCGAGCGCCGGCCAGACGGCGGCGATGAACGGCTTGGGATCCTCCAGCGTCTCCGCGAGCCGCTTGGCGGCGACGAACATCCAGAGCGTCGCGTCCACCGTGTTGTAGTCCGGTTCCTCGCCAGCGTCGGTGAAGCGGTTGGGGATCAGGCCACGGCTCATCGAACGCGCGAACGTGAGGATGACGCTCTTCGCGATGTCCAGGCGACCCTGACTGACGGCGAGGCCGGGCAGCGCGATCATCGCGTCGCGCCCCCAGTCGGTGAACCAGTGGTAGCCCGCGATGATCGTCGCCCGGTCATCGGGACGCGTCGCGATCATGCTGTCGGCGGCGACGAGCAGGGCGTTGACGCGCGGATCGTCGCCCCCGAGAGGCGATGACGCGATGACGGCTTGCTCCCGCCGGCGCTCCGAGGCGAGGATGTCGTGCGCCTCCTCGCCGGAGGCCTCCTCCGTCGACAGCACGAGCCCGATGGGGCGACCGGCGACGAGCGGGATGCTGATGATCCCGGGGCAGAACAGGTCTTCCTCGAAGTCGAGGCCCCGCTCACGCTCGCGCTCGTACTGGAGGTTGTAGTACCAAGCCTCCGCCGCGACCGCATCACCCGAATCGAAAGCCATGTGGATCTCGAGACCATCCTCGTAAGGCTGGAGCCGCACGCGCCGGCCGTCGATGGCAAGCCGCCCGTTGAAGTGCGGGGTGCAGCGCTGGGTGTGGTGATAGCTGCGGCAAGC
>CAZCER010000857.1:0-1917 GCA_964497385.1 uncultured Armatimonadia bacterium
CCCGACCCAGCCGAACGCGTCGAGATTCCCGAGCCCGAAGTTCAGGGACTGCCCACCCCCCATCGAGAGGCCCGCGAGCGCACGGTGCCCCCTATCGGCCTTCACCGAGTAGTGCGCCTCCACGTACGGGATCACGCTCTCGAGGAGGTCCTGCTCGAACGCGGCGAAGGCCGCGAACTGCTCAGCCCACGGGGTGTCGGGCGTCTTGTCCTTGTCGGCGCGGCCGTTCGGCATCACGACGATCATCGGCTCGATCTCCCCGTCGGCGAGCAGATTGTCGAGGATGACGTTCGCCGAGCCCAACTCCGTCCAGCCCGTCTCCGTGTCGCCGATCCCGTGCAGCAGGTAGAACACCGGATGCTCGGTGTCCTCGGAGTAGCCGGGCGGGGTGTAGACCATCATCTTCCTCGTCGCGCCGACCGATTCCGACGCGTACTCGACGGTCTCGAGCTTGCCCCTCGGCGCGTCCGCACGCACGGCGTCGAACCCCTCCGGCGCTGCCTCGCGATCCGCCTCGGCGAGTTCCGCGGCGCGCGCCGCCTCCTCGGCCGCGTAGGCCTCCTTCGCCGCCGAGACGGCCTCCGGCTTGAAGAGCAGGCTCGCGAACTCCACGAGGTAGTCGCGCCAGTTCATCCAGGTGTGTCCGCCATCGGTCTCGCGGTAGATGAGGTCGAACCCGTGGCTCTTGAGCAGAGCGACGCTCGCGCGGGAAGTGTCGAGCAGGAAGTCGTCGCGCCCCGTCGCGAACCACAGGAGTTCGAGCCCGTCCTTCAGGCCCGCATCGTCGAGAACCGCCTTGTTCCGCTCCTCCCAGGACGGGCCCTGGCGCTCCTCCGCAGGCCGGCGCAGGTCGAAGACGCCCGAGCTGAAGACGCCGATGTAGCCGTACTCGTCGAGGTGTGGGATGGCGATCGAGAGCGTCTGCCCGCCACCCATCGAGAGACCCGCCATCGCCCGGTGCGCCCGGTCCGTGAACACGCGATAGTGCTCCTCGACGTAGGGCTTCAGGTCGCCGACGAAGTCCGCCTCGAACTCGTCTACCGTGGACCGCGGCCCACCCCAGCGGAACGGACCGGTGTGCCCGGCCGGCATGACCACGATCATCGGCTCAGCTTCGCCTGCCGCAATGAGGTTGTCGAGGATGAACCCCGCCCGGCCGACCGTCGACCACGAGTCGTCCGAGTCCGACGCTCCGTGCAGGAGGTAGAAGATCGGGTACGTGCCCGTCCCCGACTCGTAACCCGGAGGCGTGTACACATGCGCGCGACGCGCCCTCCCGAGCGACTTCGAGAAGTAGGTCACCTCAGCGACGGCTCCGTGCGGAACGTCGAGGGTATCCCAGTACTCGGAGCCCGGCACCTTGACAAGGCTCCAGACGTCGTCGTTCGACTCGCTTGTCTTGGGGTTCCTCGGGTCCACGACCGCCACGCCGTCGACCTGGAAGCGGTACCGGTAGGCGCCGGGCGGGACGGGCCCGATCGAGCCCTCCCAGACGCCGTTCGCTCCCTTGGTCATCGCGATGCCCTGCCCCGCGTTCGGGATGTCGCCGGCGTTCACGGTCACGGCCTCGGCCGACGGCGCGAGGATGCGGAAGACGATCGTCCCGTCCTCCTTCACCTCCGGGGAGATGACCTCAGGCGGTGGGGCGGCGGGCTGCGCCGGTGACTTGGGCGCCAGAACAGCCAGCGAGCTGGCGAGGGCGAAGGGCGTCATGAGCGAGACGATGCGCATTGTCATCCTCTTTCCTCGGCGGGCAGAGAGGCGGAGCCGCCGACCTCAGTCACCGACCTCACTTCCCGCCCGAGGGGCGGGCATCCTGCTGGCGAACCCCTGGGTAGTCGGGTCGTCTCGACCCGAGCAGACCCCGGTGACGGCTCCGAGGCCCGACCCGCGTCCGTGGGCCGCGAGACGCGCCGC
>CAZCER010000858.1:0-1912 GCA_964497385.1 uncultured Armatimonadia bacterium
TCCTCACACCTGCAGCCGCCCTCGTCATAGGGCCAGTAGATGACGAAGTCCAGTCCGGGGTCAGCGAACTCGTCGAGCAGGCGGCCCCACTGCCGCAACAGCCACTCTCGGGCCTCGGGCTTCGCGGGGCAGAGGTTCACACCGAAGTTGCCGTGGCGGCCGAGTGGGTCGGGCACGGGGGTGCAAAGGAGTTCCTCGGGCGCGCCCTTGAAGCCGCCGTTGAGGGCGGCGCCCACGCAGACCTTCATGCCGACGCGCTTCGCGGCGCGCATCAGCGCGCGCATGTGCTCGATCATCCGGCGCGCGGCGGGGTCGTCGTAGCTGTCGTACTGCCAATGAGGGAAGCCGAGGTCGAGGACGTTGGAGCCCCAGAGAGCGAGGTCCTCGATGTAGCGCTCGATGTCTTCGGGCGGAGCGGCCTCGTAGTAGTTGTTGAAGTGGTTCGCGAGGTAGATGCCCCGGAGCGGCAGTCGCGGCGCCGACTCGCCCCGCCACGCGGCCACGGTGAAGCCGCCCTGGTCGTAGCGCGACTCGCGGAGGAGCTTGCCCACGCCGTACAGCACGCCCGGCTCGTCGCCTCCGAGCACGCGCACCGACTCGTCGGGGCCGTCCTCGATGCGGAAGCCTCCCTCGGGCAGGGCCGGATCGACGCCCAACGTGACGACGCAGTCCGTCGGGCCGGTCGTGACGACTTCGGCGTCGCACCGCGCGCCGATCTGCCGCGCGAGGATGGCGGCCGCGCTGTGGGCCACCTCGCCGAGTTCCTCGGGCAGGTCCACGCGCACCGTCCGCGCCGCTTCGCCCGCAAGGCAGCGCCCGTTCGCGAGCACCGCGGTCACACCGAGCACACAGAGGGCCAGTCTCATCGCGATCTACTCCATTCGGTGAGGAGAGCGCCAGGGCGCGCCGCGTCGGCGCCCCAGTCGTAGCTTCGAGACCGACGGCGCTACCACTCCTTTGGCTTCGCGATCCTCTCTCCTGAGGCCGGGTCCGCCGTCGGATCGGGAAGCTGACATGCCGCCAGAGCGCCCACGCGGAGTCGGCGGCGCTCGGTGGCCACCTGCGACAGGTCGCGTGCCATGTCCGCCCAGGGCGACGGATTGCAGACGACGACGGGGCGCCCCACTTCTCGGACGACGACGCGAATGGCCTCGCGCAGATCGGAGTCATTGGAGATCACGAGGGCCTTGTCGAAACGCGACAGGTGCGCGTCATGGACCAGATGGGTTGCGAGGTTCACGTCCGAGCCCTTCTCCTCCGACCGCCAGACTTCCACGCGCCTCAGATGCGGCGTGAGGCCCTGGGCGACGAGGCGCTGCGCCTCGACAGCGGACGTCCATGTGGGCATGGATCTCCGGCCGTGCTGGAAGCGTCCCTCGGTGATCTCGATCTCCGGAAGTGTGCGGAGCGCCTTCCAGTAGACAAGCTGCCGTGCTTGCTGTGCGGGGTCGGTTGGTAGCGGGGTGACGAGGGCCGTGAAGTACTTCACGCGCGGAACGGTGTCGCCCGGCGCGAGCTTGCGCACCAGCGCGACTGGATCGAGCCAGCGGAAGCTGCCAAGGCCGCGCCGCTCGGCCTCGCGGATCGCGCCGTAGTAGAGGTTGAACCCGTCTATGTACGCCCAGACCGTCACGGGTGGCTCCCCTGAACAAAGAGCCGCCCCAAAGGGCGGCTCTGAACCCCCGCGCTATACACGGGGGGGAGTGACACTACGACTTGCATACACCTGTTCGGCGGGGTTGTCAAGGGGAGAGTCGGCCGGCGCCGAGAGCCCGCCAGTGCCGCCCGCCTTGCTCAGTCGGTCGCAGATGCCGCATTCGCGCGCGTCGGTGGCTTGCGCCTCGCCTTGTCGGCAAGGCCGCCTGGCGCCCTGCGGCTCGAGGGCGCCGAGCCAGGCGGAGGAACTCCTGGA
>CAZCER010000859.1:0-1904 GCA_964497385.1 uncultured Armatimonadia bacterium
GGAGGCTTCCATGCCCGCCGTCGAGATCTGCTCACTGAGGTCCGCGCCGGGGATGATGCGCTCCGCAAGCGAGACGCGGTAGTCCGGCATAAACACGACGCGGAGCAGGCCGTGGGTGCGCGGGTCGGCGTTCACGACCTCGCCGATCGAGGTGATGAGCTTGATCACCTGCTTCGCCAGCCAGTAGCCCGGAGCCGCCTTCCCGGCGAAGATGAACGTCCGCGGCACGACCGGTTCCACGCCATCCTCGATGAGCCGCAGATACTGGTGCACGATGTGCATCGCGCTCAGGAGCTGCCGCTTGTAGGCGTGGATCCGCTTGATCTGCACGTCGAAGAGCGACTGCGAGGAGATGAAGATCCCCGTCACCCCGGCGATGCGCTCTCCGAGCTTCTGCTTGTTGAGGCGCTTGGTTTCCAAGAAGGCGTTCTGGAACGACGGCGACTCCGCCCAGTCCTCGAGTTCCCGCACGGCCGCGAAGTCCGTGATCCACTCGTCGCCGATCGCGTCCGTGATGAGGTCCGCGAGGCGCGGATTGCACTGCATGAGCCAGCGCCGCGTCGTGACCCCGTTCGTCTTGTTCGAGAACCGCTCCGGCCACATGTCGTGGAAGTCCGAGAGGAGGCGCGTCTTCAGGAGGTTCGAGTGGAGTTCCGCGACCCCGTTCACGGCGTGCGAGCCGACCACCGAAAGATGGGCCATGCGGACCTTCTTGTCGGGGCCTTCCTCGATGATGGACATGCGGCGCACGCGGTCCACGTCGCCGGGCCACCGGGAGGAGACCTCCTCGAGGAACCGTCTGTTGATCTCGTAGATGATCTGCAAGTGACGCGGGAGCACCCTTCCGAGCAGCGAGACCGACCACTTCTCCAGCGCCTCGGGCATCAGGGTGTGGTTCGTGTAGCCGAGCGTCGCGCGGGTGATCTCCCACGCCGCCTCCCACGCGTAGTCGTTTTCGTCGACGAGCACCCGCATGAGTTCGGCCACGGTCAGCGCGGGGTGCGTGTCATTGAGTTGAATGGCGGCCTTCCGCGGCAGCTCGTCGAGATTCGGATGGGCGCGCATGTGACGGCGGACGATGTCCCGAACCGCGCAGGCGCATAGGAAGTACTCCTGGACGAGCCGGAGTTCGAGCCCCGCCGCGAACATGTCCGTGGGGTAGAGCACCTTGCTGATGTTCTCCGAAGACACCTTCTTCTCGACCGCCGCGAAGAAGTCGCCCTCGTTGAAGATCTCCATGTCGAACTCATTGGAGGCGCGCGCCGAGTACAACCGGAGCACGTTCACCGTCTTGCCGCCGTAGCCCACCACGGGCATGTCGTGCGGCACGCCTTTGATGAGCCGCCAGCCGACCCATTGCGGCTCGTAACCACCGCTCGCGAGCCGCCGGTCCTCCACCCACCCATAGACGGGCACGGGGCACACCTCGTCCGGCCGCTGGATCTCCCACGGCGTCGGGTAGGCAAGCCAGTGATCGGGGAGTTCCTGCTGGTAGCCGTCCCGGATGCCCTGCCTAAACAGCCCGTACTCGTAGTTGATCCCGTACCCGTAAGCCGGCATCCCGAGCGTCGCGAGGGAGTCCAGGAAGCACGCCGCGAGCCGCCCCAGACCTCCGTTTCCGAGCGCGGCGTCAACCTCCAGGCGCTCGAGCTGCCTCAGATCGATTCCAATGTCATTCAGATACCGCTCGCAACTCTCCCACATACCCAGATTCGCGAGGTTGTTCCTGAGCGACCGGCCCATCAGGAACTCCATCGAGAGGTAGTACACGCGCTTCGCATCCGTGCGACGGTAGCGCTGCTGCGTCTCCAGCATGACGTCGACAATGCGCTCTCGAAGCGCCAGGGCCACGGCCATGAACATCTCGCGGAACGAGAGATCGTCCATCGACTGCCCCAGCCAGT
>CAZCER010000860.1:0-1898 GCA_964497385.1 uncultured Armatimonadia bacterium
ACGCGGTCCGCCGTGGCGAGCGACGACGCACGGTGGGCGATCACGATGGTGGTCCGGCCCTTCATGAGTTCGGTCAGCGCGCCCTGAATGAGATACTCGGTGTAGGTGTCCACATTCGACGTGCAACTGTCGAGGATCAGGATGCGCGGGTCGGTGAGGATGGCTCGGGCGATCGCGAGCCGCTGCTGTTGGCCGCCGGAGAGGCGCATCCCGCGTTCGCCGATCTGGGTGTCGAGGCCGTCCTCCAGCCCCTCCACGAAGTCGAGAATCGCGGCCTTGCGGAGCGCGTCGCGAATCTCCTCATCCGTCGCGTCGGGGCGCCCAAAGGCGACGTTCTCGCGGATGGCGCCGGAGAAAAGGAACGAGTCCTGGAACACCACGCCGATCTGCGAACGGAGTTCGGCGAGATCGAGTTCGCGCACGTCGGTCCCGTCGATGAGCACGCGGCCCTCGGTCGGGTCGTAGAAGCGCGCGACCAGAGCGGCGAGCGTCGACTTGCCGGAGCCGACGCCGCCGAGGATCCCGAGGGTCTGGCCCGGCTCGAGGCGGAGAGTCACCCCGCGGAGCACCGGTTCGCCGGCGTCATAGGCGAAGTGAACGTTCTCGAACGCGATCTCGCCCCGAATGCGCCCCGGGTGAGCCGGCTCTTCGGGCGGCGTCACATCGGGGACGGCGTCCTCGATCTCGTACACGCGCCGGGCTGCGGCGACGGCCCGCATTCCGGCGCTGACGCCCCAGCCCGTCATGCGGAGAGGGACGACGAGGAAGTTCAGGTAAACGAAGAACTGCATGAACTGCCCGTAGGTGAGGGACTCGGTGATGGCGAGCCAGCCGCCGTACCAGATCGACGCGATGATCGCGAGCCCGGCGAAGAAGCCGGTGAGCGGGAAGTACAGCGCGTCGATGGCGTCGGCGCGGTAGTTGGCTTCCCGCAGCGCCCGCGAGTTCTGGTCGAAGCGCTCGATCTCCCGCTCCTCGCGGCAGTAGGCTTTGACGACGATGATCGCGCTGATGGACTCCTGCAGCCGGGTGCTCACCTCGGAGAGGAGTTCCCGGGCGCGCTGGTAAGCGGGGCGGATCTTCATGCCCAGGACCACGGAGCTGATCGTGACGAAGGGCATCATGCCAAGGCACGCGAGAGCGAGGCGCCAGTCGGTCCAAAGGCACACGGCGAGGGCGAAGACGAACAGTGCGATCGAGCGGAGCACCATCCGGCCGCTGAAGACGAAGAACTCGCCCATGGGCTCCAGGTCGTTGGTGACGCGGGACATGAGATCGCCGGTGCGCATGCGATCGTAGTAGGAGAACGAGACGGCCGTCAGATTCCGGTAGAGACGCCGCCGGATGTCGCGCATGAGGTGCTGCCCGAACGTAACCCCGATCACGGTGCTGTAGAAGTGCAGGACCCCGCCGACGGCGGCGAGGGCAAGCGTCGCGAAGAAGTAGGCGACGAGGCGGTCGAGCCTATGATGGTCCACCACATCCGTCAGGATGCGTCCCATAATGGCCGGGGCCAGCGCCGGGGCCGTCTGGCTGATCGCTGCAAGGACGACCGTCCAGAGGAAGAGAGCTTTCTGGCCCTTCACCTCTCGGACAAGCCGAACGAACGTGCTCAAGGCTCGCCTCCCGCGGGTGTCTGCGCATCACAGTGTATCCCATAGGGTGGCGCGGCGCGACCCGGCGTGAGCGGACTAGGCCGGCTCGTCGGGCCGCAGCACCCGCAGAGCGCCCGGGTAGTAGGTCGCTCCGTCGGGCGTGGTCAGCATGAGCACATGGTCGCCCGGCGGGCAGTCGGGCGCGATCGTGAGCCGCAGCCGAAGCTGGCGCTTTTTGGTCGGCGGGAGGATCGACTCGATCGCGATTCGGTCGGTCAGGAAGCGCGCCTCGGCGCCTTCGAC
>CAZCER010000861.1:0-1897 GCA_964497385.1 uncultured Armatimonadia bacterium
CATCCCGAGAACACCGAACTCGGCGGCCGGCCCACCAGCGGCTACATGGACCTCAAGGCCCTCTCCGTGGCCCGAATCGCCCTCGACAACTTCGGACACATCAAAGCCTTCTGGATCATGCTCGGTCTCAAGGTGGCGCAGATCAGTCAGGCGTTCGGCGTCGACGACATCGATGGAACCGTCGTCGAGGAGCGCATCACGCACGCCGCCGGAGCGAGCACCCCCGAGGCTCTCACCCGCGAGGAGATCGTCCGCCTCATCCGCGAGGCCGGGCGCGAGCCCGTCGAGCGCGACACGGTCTACAACGCGCTGAAGGAAGGCGACCAGGTGTGAGGGCCCAAGCGCCGTTGCGTATAGGCGTCGTCGCGTACCTCCTCAACCGCCCGCTCATTCGCGGCCTTCAGTCCGATCCGGACCCCCGAGTCGAACTCCTTGGCGATGTGCCGGCCAGGGTGGGGGAGGGGCTTCTCGCGGGGCGCCTGGACGCCGCCCTCACGCCCGTCGCGACGATCCTCGCGCATCCCGAACTCACCCCGCTTGGCGGCGTCGGCGTCGCCTGCGACGGAGCGGTGATGAGCATCCGCTTGTTCCACGCGAAGCCTCTCGCGGAGGTCCGGAGCGTCGCGCTCGATACGAGTTCGCGCTCCTCCGTCCGGCTTACCCGCATCGCGCTCGAACGCTACGAGGGATTGCGTCCGACCTACCTCGACATGCCGCCCGACCTCGACGCCATGCTGGAGGCCGCGGACGCCGCGCTCCTTATCGGCGACCCCGCCCTGCGCGCTCCCCAAGACGCCGTCCCGTGGATCGATATGGGCGAGTACTGGAAACGCCGCACCGGTCTTGGGTTCGTGTTCGCTCAGTGGGCCTTCCGCGCCGGGATCTCCCAAGAGGCCCAAGCAGTCCTTGCCCCCAAGCTGCTCGCCTCGCTTGACGTAGGGGAAGCCGAACTCGAGAGCATCATCCGCGAGGAGAGCGTCACCACCGGCATGCCGCCGGAAGTCGTCCGCCCCTACCTGTCGAACGCCATCCGCTATCGCCTCACCCAGTCCACCAACGAGGGCATGCGCCTCTTCGAGCGCGAGGCGCGTGCGATGGGCCTTCTCGAGCCCGGCGGAGCCCGGCCGCGCTCGCCCGAGAACGCCGCAGGGGCGACCGGCAGGTCGCCCGAGGTTCAGGCGGGGCCACCCCAGCCGGGGGCGGCCGGGCTACACAAGCGGGCCATCCTGGACCTGTTCCGAGAGGACCTTCTCAGTCTCGGGCAGGCCGCCGACGACCTTCGCTTCCACCTCCATCCCGACCCCATCGTGACCTACGTTGCGGATCGCAACATCAACTACACGAACATCTGCGAGTCGCGCTGCCGCTTCTGCGCATTCTGGCGCGCGGCCGACGCTCCCGACGCCTACGTGCTCCGCGTGGACGAGGTGCTCCGCAAGGTGGGCGAACTCGTCGACGCCGGGGGCACGCAGGTGCTCATGCAGGGCGGGCTGAACCCGGCTCTCGACCTCGCGTGGACAGAACGGCTCCTGACCGCCATCCGGGACGCTTACCCCTCGGTGGATCTTCACTCTCTGAGCCCGCCCGAG
The DNA here is from genome assembly GCA_964497385.1 of uncultured Armatimonadia bacterium. Classification (GTDB taxonomy): domain Bacteria; phylum Armatimonadota; class Zipacnadia; order UBA1398; family UBA1398; genus CAZCER01. The sequence goes on from CAZCER010000861.1 coordinate 1,590, forward strand.
GTCGTCCATCTCGCGCGGCTTGAGGGGCTCCCCCTCCGAACCGTTCTCGCCCGCCTGCGCGACGCGGGCCTCTCCTCGCTCCCCGGCGGCGGGGCCGAGGTGCTCTCCGACCGCGTGCGCGCGCTGGTGAGCCCCGCGAAGTGCACCGCTGACGAGTGGATCACGGTGATGCGCGAGGCGCACGGGCTCGGGCTCCGATCCACCGCGACCATGATGTTCGGACACCTCGACGCCCCCGAGGATCTCGCCGACCACTTCAGCCGCGTGCGGGACCTGCAGGAGGAGACGGGGGGCTTCACGGCCTTCAT
>CAZCER010000862.1:0-1897 GCA_964497385.1 uncultured Armatimonadia bacterium
GCTGGCGTCGAACGCTCGGGCTGACGCTCGACTCGGCTGCGCCCCTTCGGGATGATCGGGGCTCGCCGCGAGGAGCGCGCGCCCGGGTGCGGCTGAGCTTTGGGCGTGACGGTCGGGGGCGCAACGGGCTCGGCCGCCTCGATCGGTTGGGTAACCTCTGCCGTCTCCGCGGCGGCGCTCGACTCCGAGCCGCCGGCGGCAACCAGAGACGGATCGGGCAGCATCGCGGCCGTGGACTGCGGCGCCGCGAGCGGCGCCGCCGCCGAGGTGAGGCTGGCGGGCCGCTGCTCGGCCCGCCACGAGCCGATCTGGATCCCGGCGAGAAGCACCAGGGCGAAAGCGCCTCCGAACGCGAGCCCGGACTGCCAGGCGGGGCGGTGCAACGGGGCGCCGCGCCGCGCCGGGGCACGGGACGCGACATGGGCCAGAACGCGCTCGGAGATGGAGTCGGTCGGCGCCGGAAGGGGAGAAGTGGAGCGGCGGTTCGCGGCGCGCGCCAAACGGGACAGATCGGCGACGTAACGGTCGCAGGAGGGACACTGCCGAAGATGCGCCGCGACTCCTTGGTCGCAACGCGGGTCCTCGCGTCGGTCCAGGGCCTCTTGCGCGCGCTTTCGGGCGGCTCCGCACCCCGTCATGAAGCACCGCTCCGTTCCTCGAGGAACCGTCCCATGAGATCACGCAGGCGTTTCCGCGCCCGGTGCAGTTGGGCCTTCACGGTCCCCTGACTGCAGCCCATCTCCGTCGCGACCTCGGCGATGTCGAGGCCGCGCATCTCGAAGAGCACGAATGCGGACCGTTGCCGCGGAGAGAGCTGTCGTAGCGCTTTCTCCAGCTCTCGTTCCACCTCGGCGTCGGCCGCCTGAGCGGCCGGGTCCTCGGTGCTCACCGTCGGCGTCTGCCGAGCGTAGTCCTCGACGCGCCGCCTGCGGTATCTGCCTTTTCGATACCCGTCGAGGCAGAGATTCACGACAATAGTCCGCAACCACGGTCCGATGCTGGCCACGCCGCGGATCTCGTGCATCCGATCGTAGGCGCGGCACAACGCCTCCGCGGCGGCGTCCTCGGCATCCTCGCGGTTGCCGGTGTACCGGTGCGCGACGCGGAAGAGATCGTCCGCGTATCGGGCGACGATTCCCTCGAACGCCGAGGATTCGCCGGCCAACGCGCGCGCGATCAGTGCGGCGTCAGAGCATGCGACTTGAGGCGAACTCATACTCCTCGGCGTCTCCGCCGCCGCCCCTCTCAAAGGGTGAACGTCTGCAGACACTATAGGTTTACGCCACTCAGTTCGAAACGCCATTCCAAGGATTGCCCGTTCCGCCCCTAGTGCCTGAGCGCTCCGGAAAGCGTACACTAGCGGAGGCGGAATGCGGAGGAGGCGGCCGCGTCCGAACGAATCCTCCGTCCGCCGCGTTGTTGCGTTAGCTATTGTGAGTCCGCCGGGTGCGCCCGCGGGTAGTGGAATCCGCACCGTGGTACTCGTCGAAGCCTCGCGGAGAGGCGCGACGGGGGATGGGAACAAGCCATGGAGACAAGACTGCTGACGACGGCCATCCTGATCCTGGTCCTGGTCTGCGCGGTGTTCATCGTGGCGCGGGGCGGCTGGGACCAGTGGCAACGCGACAAACAACTCGAGAACGCGCAGCTCAGCGAGCAGCGCAACATGGGGCGCACGCTCGGGCGCTCGAGGTCGCAAGAGACGGAGACCGCGACCAAGCAGGAGTACGCGGCCATCGTGAGCGAAGCCCAGCAGGCGGAGGATTGGGAGACTTCGGGCTTCGCGCTTCTCCGTCTCGGCGGCATCGAGCACCGCGACGGGCGGCTCCGTTCGGCGGAGGAGTACTACAACCAGGCCCTCGCGGATTTCCGGAAGGCCAAGGACAAGAGCGGGGAG
>CAZCER010000863.1:0-1892 GCA_964497385.1 uncultured Armatimonadia bacterium
GGAGACCACGACGCTCGCGTCTCCCGAGGGCGGTTGGCTCAGGGCGCTGGCGGCAGGCGCTTCGACCGCGCTACGGGCCCAGCTCGGGCTTGCGGCGGGAGTTGGTCTGAGCGTCCTCTCCGTGGCGCCCGGCTCACCGGCCGAGACCGCCGGGCTGCGCGCGGGGGACGTCATCACCGAAGCGGCGGGCGTCCCGCTGCCAATTGGCGACGCTGAAGCCCTCGCCGCCATGCGTGAGGCGTGCCGCACCACGAAGGTCGGCCAAACGCTTGCCCTGACCGTGTTGCGCGCGGACGGGCCGGCTGCCGTGACGGCGATGCTCGCGCCCATGCCCGACGGCTACGCGCGCTTCCCCGAGGGCTTCTCCGAGGAGTTCGCGGACCTGTAGACGATGCGAGGGTTCCCCGCCGCCGCGTTTATCGCTCAGGCAGCCAGATCAGAGGCCCGGGCGCTCCGGATTCGCCCGGGGCGGGAAGCAAGGGCATGTCCGGCGCGCTCGTGTCGAGAACGTAGTGCGAGAGCGCCTCAGCCGGGCTGTGGCAGGCCCGCACCGCGAGCTTGGCTCCATCGGGCGACCACGAAAGCCGCGCGTGCGACAGCCCGCCGGGCAGCGCGGCGCGAGTCCACTCGTTGCGCGACGCGACATCGTGGAGCACCAGGGCGCCGGTCGAGCCCCGATTCTCGACCGACGCGATCCGGGCGCCGTCCGGCGACCAGGACAACGCCAGGATCCGCCCTGCGGAGCCTGCGATCTCCTCCTCCGGCGCACCGTCGGCTCGGACACGCATGATCTTGCGCTCGCCCTGGACGAAGGCGATCCACGCCGCGTCCGGCGACCAGCATGGAAGCGCGTCGAGGTTGGAGCCGGCGCTGACGAGCCTCACGTCGGAGCCATCCGCGTTCGCCACGCCGATCCGAGAACGGACCGCATCGACGGAGCGGAACGCGATTCTCGTGGCGTCGGGCGACCAGGCGGGCTCGCACAGCGTCTCGCCCAAGCGCTGGACCAGATGCGCTCCGCCGCTCGATGCGTCGACCAACACAAGCCCGTCCGGATAGGCGGTCATAGCGACGCGCCGGCTGTCGGGACTCCAGACCGGCTGAACCGCCCCCGCGAGCGGAACGTAGGCTCGGACGGGGCGCGCGACAACCGTCTCCCCTCGGCCTCCTAGCGACCGGACGACGAGGTTGAGCGCCGGACCTGGCGCCTCGTCGTCCCGAAGCACCGCGACCGTCTTGCCGTTGGGCGCCAGGACGGCGTCGCGCCCCACCCCCGCGGAGACTGGCTCATCCGTCGCCATCACGTCGATGAGGGCCACCTTGTAGTCCACCGGATCGGAACGCGTGTAGACCAGCCGGAACCCCGACAGCGCGCCTTTCAGCGCCGTGCGGAACTTCTCGCCAGGGTCCGCCAGCAGGTCCGAGTCGGCGGCGAAGGGGGCGTCCGGCGGAGGCGGCGGCGCGGCGAGCGCGGCCTGCGCCTCGTCGGGCAGAGCGGGCGCTTGCCGAGCGCAGCCGCACCCGAGCGCCAGGGTGAGCAAGCCGACCACAAGACTCCACAGATAGACTCTATGCATTCGAGCCGCCTCCCCGATCCCCATCGAACGTGCCTCTCAAGCCCCGCCGACAGAGCGTCAACGGGGGGCCCGCCCACGGGCAAGGCCTCATGGGACCGACCCGCATCCCTATCCATGGATTCGGAGCCCCGCGCGTTCACCTCCTCGTCGCGCGAAAAAGGCCGCGCCCGCCCTCCGGAGCGCGGGCGCCTTGTCCGCCTTCGGCCCCGTGGGACAGGCCTCCGTGCCTGTCACCGCTGCGTCTGCCCGCAACCACCCTTGGGTAGCCGGGGCGTCCCGCCGCGGACCGACGCCAGTATAGCTGCCGCTCGCCCC
>CAZCER010000864.1:0-1886 GCA_964497385.1 uncultured Armatimonadia bacterium
CATCGCGGAAGAGACGGTGCGGGCGGCGTCGCAACTCGGCGTCCACTCCGAGATTCTGACGTTCTGTCCGGCTCCGGGAGCGGTCCTCACGCCCGGCTTCCGGTATCTCACGTCTCTCGAGGATCGGCTCGACCTCCTCTGCGCGACAGGCGTCGACGTCGTTCGGCTCGTGCCGTTCGTCCCGACGTTCCAGGCCATCCCCGCCGAGGTCTACGTGCGCAGCATCCTTGCGGACGCGCTGCAGGCCAAGACGGTGATCGTCGGCCCGACGCATCGCTTCGGGGCTCGTGGCGCGGGGGACCTCGAGTTGCTGAGCCGCCTCGGCGGGGAACTCGGCTTCTCCGTGCGCGTGGTCCCGCATCTGCTCTTGGACGGCGCGCCCATCTCGAGCAGCCGGATACGCTCGGAGGTCTCCGAGGGGCGGGTCGAGACGGCGCTGAGGATGCTGGGCCGCCCGCACTCCCTGGAAGGCGCCGTCGCAACGGGTACGGGCCGGGGACGCACTATCGGCGTGCCGACCGCGAACCTGGCGCTGCCGACCATGCGCGTGATCCCGGCGGAGGGGATCTACGCCTCTTTGGCCGTCACCGAGAACGGCGACGTGTTTCCCGCCGCGACCCACGTGGGGCCGGTGCCGACCTTCGAGCGCGAGGAGCCCATTCTCGAGACGCATCTCGTCGGGTATTCGGGCGATCTCGTAGGAACGCGTCTACGCGTGGAGTTTCTGGAGCGTCTGCGCGGCATCGAGCGGTTCTCCGGGCCGGACGCGTTGGTTGCGCGGATTCGCCAGGACATCGCCGAGACCACGCGCATCGCCGAGCGGCGCCTGGCGTCCAACCCCGAGTCGCTCAGGAAGGGGCGCGGGCCCGGTTGCTAGAATGGACCGGCCGTTAGAGCGCCATCGGCAGGGGAGCGTCCGTGCACCAGATCAAAGATCGCGAGATCGAGATCTATCGTGAGTTGATGAAGCCGCCGGATCGAATCGACGCGGGCTTCACGCCTCGCGTCGCGCTGGGCACCCTGTTCGTGGCGTTCGTGATGCTCCCCGGCGCGATCTACCTCGGGCTCCTGGTGGGCCAGAACCTGGGTCCCGCGGCCGAGTGGACGACGATCATCCTCTTCATCGAGGCCGCCCGCCGATCGTTCACCACCCTCAAGCGCCAAGAGGTCTATCTCATCTACTACGTCGCCGGCTCGATGACCGCGCTCGTCGGCGGGCTTGCGCTTGCGGGGGGACCGTTCGCGCTGCCGATCTGGGACGTTTACTTCAAGACCTCGTCGGCCGCGCAGTCGTTCGCCGCCGACATCCCGGCCTGGAAGGTCCCGACCTTCGAGTCGGGCGCGCTGCTCACGCGGTCGTTCTTCCAGCAGCCCTGGGTCACGCCGATCGTCATCATGATGGCGGGCCAGGTGCTCTCGCGCCTCAACTGGTTCTCGGCCGCCTATCTGCTGTTCCGGCTCACCTCCGATGTTGAGAAGCTCCCCTTCCCGATGGCGCCCGTCGCCGCGCAGGGCGCGACGGCGCTGGCCGAGGCGACCCAGAAGGAGGAGACCTGGCGCTGGCGGGTGTTCTCGATCGGATCGATGATCGGACTTTCGTTCGGCGCCATCTACGCCGGCATCCCGGCCCTCACGGGAGCGGTGCTGAAGAAGCCGATCAACATCCTCCGGATTCCATGGATCGACTTCACGCTCGGGACGGAGAACATCCTCCCCGCCGTCCCGGTTGGCCTCAACACCGACCTCGGGACGATCCTCGTCGGCTTCGTGCTGCCGTTCTGGCTCGTCGTGGGCGGGGCGATCGCCGCCGGACTCACTTTCATCATCAACCCGACGCTTCTCAAGCTGGGAGTGCTCACCCAGTGGCAGAAGGGCATGGGCGTCAT
>CAZCER010000865.1:0-1878 GCA_964497385.1 uncultured Armatimonadia bacterium
GCGTGGCTTGCGGGCGGAGGGCGCCTCCTCCTCGCCGGAACCGATGCGCTGACCGATGTTGAGGGCCAGCCCTGGCGGCCCGATCCCGAGCGCGTCATGGCGCTTGAGGGAGTGAGCGATGAGGACACGGCGGCCCAGTGCGACCGAATCGTCGAGATGACCTACCGTGCCGGCGCTTTGGTCCCCGGCATGGGTGAGGCCGTGCTGATCGACGAGGCGGAGGACGGTGTGCTTGCGACGCGGTTGGCGGACCGCGTTCTCCTGTACAACGACACGACCAGCCTGATCCGGAAGACGGTGCGGTTCCGCGAAAGTGACTTCCCGCCGGGCGCGCCGAGGCCGCCCGCCTGGGAGATAGAGGTTGTCCTGCCGGCCCACCGAATGCAGGTCATCGTTTTCGAGCAGGCGCGGTGAGGCTCCCCTGGCGAGCGTCCGAAGCGTCGCGCGAGGCCGCCCGCGGGGCGATGTACGGCACAATGAGAACCGGAGGAACACGAGACATGGGATGTCCTGGAAGTCTGCCCACCAACGCGGTACCGCTCTTCAACGGCAAGGACGTGAGCGACTGGCGCACTCGATCGGGCGAGCCGGGCTCGTGGGATGTAACGGACGGCGTGGCGACGGTCCGACGCGGCGCGGGCGACATCCTGAGCCCCGTGACGTTCGATGACGCCTACATCCACGTGGAGTTCCGCTGCCCGAACATGCCGGAGGCCACAGGACAGGCGAAGGGCAACTCGGGGGTCTATCTGCAGGGCCGGTATGAGATCCAGGTGCTCGACTCGTACGGCGTCGGCGTTCCCGGCAAGGGCGACTGCGCCGCGGTCTACGATCAGTTCGCCCCGCTCGTGAACGCCTGCCGACCGCCGATGGAGTGGCAGACCTACGACATTGTGTTCCGTGCGGCGCGAGTCGAGAACGGCGCGGTCGTCGAACCCGCGGCCGTTACGCTTGTCTTCAACGGGATCACCGTCCTCAATAACCAGCGGATCCTTGGACCGACAGGCGGTGCGGTCGATCCGAACGAGGGCGCGTCCGGCCCGCTGCTGCTGCAGGACCACGGCGATGCGGTGAGCTACCGCAACATCTGGCTTGTGCACTTGCCGCCCAAGGGCTCGGACAAGTACGAGCCGACGCCCGAGTAGGGCGGGCTCGCCCGGGCAGATGCCGAACAGACGCAACCCGGGCGGGGTTGGTTTGAGTGGGAGCGAAGCCGCTCGCGCGCGGCCGCGCCGCGTGGACTCGCTCCGAACACTGTGCTAGTGTACGCGTTGGCGGGAAAGCGCCGTCTTGGGTGAGGCGCGGCCCGTCCGAAGGACGCGCACGACTAGCTCTTGGCAGAGGGGAATGCCTGTATGACGATCCGGTGCCCTGACTGTGGACGCACGCACGATGTGGGCGACGCCGAGCCTGGTTCCCCGATCACGTGCGAGTGCGGCCGGCGACTGACCGTGCCGGGCGGCGCGCGACGCAGCGTGGCGGTCCGCAGGCCCGCGCGTCCGGCGTCGGATCAGCCTTCCGACGGCGCGGACGAGGCCGCTCCGGCCGAACCGGCGGATGCGGACGCCGCCGCCCCGCCTGCGGAGGCCCAGGCTCCCCAAGCGCCGCGCGTCCCGCCGCGGCCGCCGATCAGTCGCCCCGAAGCGCCGCCTGTGGCCGAGACAACGGGCGCCGTCGCTCCTGAGGACGCCGCCGAGCGCCCTTCACTGCCGGCGCGCGTAGCGCGGCCAACGGGGCCGAGCCCCGTTGCGCGGCCGCCCGTCGGGCCCCCGCGTCCAGCCGCGCCCGATCCGACGGAAGCCGACTCAGAGCCCGATGCGACCCCCCTGGTGTCCGCGGATTCCGCCGACGCCGAGGCGGAGTCCTCGGCGCCGACGC
>CAZCER010000866.1:0-1871 GCA_964497385.1 uncultured Armatimonadia bacterium
AGACGTGTGCTCTTCCGATCTGACCTTTGGCGGCAACACGCAGGGCCTCACGTACGTAATGCTCTGGTTCTCCGCAATCGCCTCGGCCGTGGTCGACAACATCCCGTACGTCGCCACGATGTGCCCCCTCGTGAACGACCTCGCGGTCGGGGTCACCGGTCTTCCACCCGCGCAGGCCGCCCACGACCCCGCCATCATGCCGATCTGGTGGGCGCTCTCACTCGGAGCGTGCCTCGGCGGCAACGGGACGCTCGTGGGCGCCTCGGCGAACGTCGTGGTCTGCGGCATCGCCCGCCGACAGGGGCATGAGATCACGTTCTGGCGGTTCACCAAGACAGGCCTGCCGGTCATGCTCTGGACCGTGGCGCTCTGCATGGGGTACCTATGGTTGAGGTACCTGAGGTAGCGTCGGCGCGGACCGAGACGGTCCGAGAGCGACCTGCCGCGTGCGACCTGCCGGTCGCCCCTACGGGGTGACCAGGGAGCCGGTCTCCACGGCTTCGAAGGCGCTCCCTGGAACGCTCTTCAGAGCCCCCAACTCCTCATCGTCCCACCGCGAGTCCGGCGCGCCGGAGATGAACCAGTTCGAGCCGTTGTCCGCGACGAACATGCCGTACCGCTTCAGAGCGGTCAGGATGACCTGAACCGGGGCGGGGAAGCCCGTGATGTCATAGTCGGCCTTCAGGCGAAGGCGGAGCCCCATCGGCGGCAGATCCGCATCGGTGGAGCCGCTCGCCCAGTGCGTCGCCGGGTGGATGTAGGCCCGCTGCGTACGGGAGCATGTGAACCGCAGCGCATGGCGGATCTCTCCGGCGGCGACCTCGTCGTACCGCACGAGCCCCGGCAGGATGGGCAAGCCCGCCGCGTCGGCCGAGGTCCACCCCTCCGGACGGAGATCGTTCGAAGTCAGGTCGAAGACCGCGCCCGACCCCGCTCTCCAGCCGTTTCCTTCAGGATAGGCGCTGAACAGCTCGTAGAGCAGAAGGTTGTCCCGGTCGACGACCAGGATGTGCCGGTCGCCATCCGAGTTGGGGCCGCCCTCGATCGGGGCGTCGGGCGGAATGGGGTACGGACCCGGGTCGCTCTCATCCGCATACTCGAACGACACCGGGACCTTCGGCTGCGTCCCGTCCACAACCACGTACGGGATCCCGATCGGCGCGCCCTCCCACTCGGTCCCGAAGTCCGGATGCAAGTGACCGTCCAGGCCGATGGAGCCGATGTAGGCGTCCGAGCGCGCGTGGACCGGGTAGCCCGAGACGTCGGTGTTCCAAGGGTTGTCGGCGGGGAAGATCGGCACGCCCTCGAGCGTCGGCGACTCCCCCACCCCGCCCCCTCCGCCGTCGTCGGGGTCGCCCGAAGCGCTCTCGCAGCCGTACCAAGCGACCGATGTACTCAACAGAGCCGCAAGCACGAACACCGCCGGCCTGATGTGTCGACGCATGGGATCGCCCTCCATCCGCGCTTCGAGCGCCGCCGCCCGGGCCGCGCCCGAGCGGCGGCGCGGATGACGCCCTACGGCGCGCCCTCCCAGTTGTCCGTGCGGAACGGCACGGCCGGCAGGTCCGCCGAGTTGTAGAGGTTGCACACCGGGTTGTTGCCCCAGGCGTAGCGCACCGCAACCGGGGCCGCTACCTGAGGTGACGAGACGACGACGTTCTGGCCGTCGATGCGCGCCTCGGCCCACACGAAGCGGCCGTCCTCGCCCGCGATCGCGAAGCCGGTCAGCTTGTCGCCCTTCGCGACGAGGCCGTTGCCTCGGTGGCCGAACCACAGGCGGATCGCGTTCCCCTCAACCCGCATCGACTCGTAGACCGGTCCGGAGTGGACGATCTCCTGACCCTCACCGATCGCGAGCGCGGCGAGAGCGA
>CAZCER010000867.1:0-1868 GCA_964497385.1 uncultured Armatimonadia bacterium
CGCTTGTCCCCATTTCCCCTTGCATCGGCCCCTCCGCAGGGCTATCCTTCCCATTCGGCGCCACTTCGCGGAGGGCCCTCGGGCCCTCCGTTTCGCTGGAAGCAACCGCTAGGAGGATTCGAACCATGGGCAAGAGCAAGACGAATGTAGCCGCGCGTGCGGAAGCCAAGGCCAAGGCCAAGCTCTGCCAGTTCTGCGGCAAGCCCGTCAGTGTGTCCCTGACTCTCGTCGGCGGACGCAAGAAGATGGTCCGCAATTGCTGCGGCAAGGTCACCCGCGCCCGCGGGTAGCCTCTCCATCGGTTTTTCCCACCACCCGAACCACACCGCCCCTTGGGTCGGTGTGGTTTCGCGTGTACGGGCTCCGGCGGAGGGTGATCCGGAAGACAGGCGAATCCAGAGCGTGGCGCGTGAGTCTCAGACGGCGGAGAAGGGATGATGACCGATGAGTCATTCGACCAACGCTGTGCTCCCCTTGATCCTCGTGTTCGTCGCCGGAGGGGCGTTCGCCCAAGGCGACGTCCGCCTCCGTGAAGGCGCTCCCGATCCCGACGCCCTCCTCCGCTCCGCGTACGAGCCCGTGGACGCGGCGGTCGAAGCGTCCATCCCGCCGCACGCCCTACCGCTCGACGTCATGGAGGTCGAGAACGACAGCGACCTGCCCTATTCGCCCGACGAGCGGCTCACCACGCTCCTCACGGAGAACGGGTTCGTTGTCACGCCCGAGTTCCACGCCGAGGACGTCATCTCGTTCTACAAGGATCTCGCGGATCGCGAGACGCCCGTCTACGTCACCGCAGACAGCCTCCTCCACGTCTACCATCTTCACTTCGACGAGACCCTGAAGAGCATCGAGGAGGACCATCTCGCGGGCCTGATGGCCGGGTTCACCCAGGCGATGATCGAGCGAAGCCTCGCTCACCACGAGGCCGCGACGAACGACCGCCTCCGCGAGGCGGCGCGTCGGAACCTGGCGTTCTTCTCGGTCGCCATGGCGCTGCTCGAAGGGGAGGACGCCTCCGGGCCGCCTCACCCGCTCGTGCGCGAAGACGTCGCGGCTGAACTGGACCTCATCGCGGAGCACCAGGGCCTCATCGCGAGCCCGCTCTTCGGCTATGATGAGGACTACTCCCAGTACGTCCCGCGCGGTCACTACACCCGGAGCGAGACGCTCGAGCGCTACTTCCGCGCGATGATGTGGTACGGCCGCATGGCGATGCTCCTGAAGGGCAAGGAGCCGGGCGTGGAGTCCGCCCTCATCGACGCTGAGGAGGCCCGCATCCAGACGCTCCAGGCCGCCGTCATCGCGTCCGACCTCTATGGACAGGACGGTGGAGACCTGCTCGATCCCTGGGAACGCGTCTACGGGGTGACGAGCTTCTTCGTGGGCGCGGCCGATGACCTCACGCCCGCGGAGTACGCGACGGAGATCCGCGAGGTCTGCGGCGGCTCCTACGAGTGGGCGGCGCTCGCTGACGACGAGACCCTCGTCCGGCTCAGGGACCGTCTCGCCGCCCTGCGATCGCCCGAGATCTACGGGGGAACCGGCGACATCGTGGTCATGCCCCCGTTCTCGCCGGAGCGGCTCGACGAGGTCCTCGGCGCGACCAAGGGCATGCGGCTCATGGGCCAGCGGTTCGTTCCGGACTCCTACCTGATGGGCAAGCTCGTGTTCCCGTCGGTCGGACGCTACACTGGCAACGGAGAGCCGTTCACCTACGGCGAGACCCAGGGCGGCCCCATGCGCGTCTTCCCGCGCGGCCTCGACGTGATGGCCGTGCTGGGGTCGGACCGCGCCCTCGATCTCCTCACCGCCGAGGGCGACGCCGAGTACGAACGCTACGATCAGAGGCTCGCCGAGCTGCGCGA
>CAZCER010000868.1:0-1867 GCA_964497385.1 uncultured Armatimonadia bacterium
CCTCGCAACGGCTGGACGGTGTCTCTCGAGTACGGGGCCGGTTTGGGGCCCACCGCTCCTTCGTCGCGGTCCCCCCAATGCGGCCCCTCCGTACACCATTTGGCGAAAGCTCATTAGGCGCCGCGGTCGCCCGCTCGCCTCGTCTCGGTCCCCTACAGCTTCTCGTACTCCCCGGCAAGCAGCGCGCGCTTCGCGTCCATGTAGTAGCGGAAGTGGTCCCAGGAGACGTCGGGAGGGACCGTGTGGTCCACCGTCGGGATGTACCCGCCGTCTTCGACCACCGGAATCAGCTCGCGGAGGTGCTTCCGGATCGCCTCCGGCCCCCGCGCGATCTCCCGTTTATCCACGCCCCCCCAGAGGCGAAGGTCCCGACCGAACTCGCGCCTCAACTCCACCGGCCCCCAGCCCGAGGCGCGCTCGATCGGCCAGAACACGTCCACGCCCGCTTCCAGAAGAAGCGGGATGAGCGGCGTCGGGTCTCCGTCCGAATCCACGGCGAAGTGCTTCGTTCCGTGCGCGCGGAAGAACTCGACCATCCGCGTCAGATGCGGAAGCACGAACTCACGAAAGGTCTCGGGCGAGAGCAGCGGACCGGCGTTTCCGGCGAAGTCCTCATTCAACGTGAAGTAGTCGACTTCAGTGCGCTCGAGCACCGGCCGGCTCGTCTCGATGATGAAGTCCGCGAAGAACTCCATCATCTCGTGCATCAGCGCGGGCTCGTCATACCACGCGAACGACAGCGCCTCGGTGCCGAGAAACTCCCGCGCCCGCCAGTAGAAGCCGTTCGCGGCGCAGTTTGTCCCAAGGATCAGGGGACACGTCCGACTCCTCCACGCCTCGATGCGCGCGTCGAGGTCGGCCGGGTACCGAGCGGGGATGGCCGCCTCCAGGCGCCGCTTCACATCCGCGAAGTCCTCCGGGCGGCTGACCGGGAACTCCAAGTACTGGTCCATGCACATGCGTCCGCCCCCGATCGCCCCCTCCTTCAGCGCCCTGGTGACGATCCCGTTCCCGTTCCGGATGACCTCGTACTCGTCCGTCTCCTCGAGCACCTCGACCGCATAGGCCGGGATGAAGCCGTAGTGGACAGGGATGTACGCGCGCTTGTCGAGCCCGATCGCGTCCTCGGCCACAAACCAGTCCCACCTGAACTCCGACAAATCGGAGCCGCTCTCCGTCCGCCAGCGCTCAACCGCCTGCGGCCAGACCCCCAACTCGTGATTCGGCGTTCGGTCGGGCGCGCCATAGCTCATGCACTCGTGGAAACGCTCAAGATCCGTCATCGGGCCCTCCCGGGTCTGGCGGTCGGCGTGTCGCCGCAGGATTCCACGCGGCGCACGGCTCACCTTCGGACGGGCTATCTGTGAAACGCCTCCTGTGATACGGTGCTGAGAACGGTCCGCCGTTTCGGCAAGGAAGTGATCGAGTGCCTGATCCGAACGCCCTGAAGGAACTGCTCGGGCGCGGAGAGGCGTTCCGCGCGCTCACGCCCGAGGACATCGCCTTGTTGGTGGGCCGCATGGTCCCGCGAAATCTCGTCGCCGGCGAGGCCCTCTGCCGCCAGGGCGACCCCGGCGACTGCATGTACGTCGTCCAGTCCGGCGAACTCCGCGCAACCAGAAAGCTGGACGACGGTCTGGAAGTCGAGGTCGCCGTCCTGCGCCCCGGCGAGGCCGCCTGCGTCACCAGCCTCCTCGAGCGCACGCCGCGCCCCACGACCCTCACCGCCGTGCGCGCCTCCGTCGCGTGGGCTCTCACCGGAGACGCGCTTCGCGCCGCGCTCCAGGCCCCCCCCGCGGCGGCGGAGGGCCAGCTCGCGGCGGTAAGACCGGGCCACCGCCGCGCGACCGAGCGCCTCGCGCGCGTC
>CAZCER010000869.1:0-1866 GCA_964497385.1 uncultured Armatimonadia bacterium
AGCGGGCCGGTCGCCTCGAACTCGAAGGACTCGCCCACGCGGTCCCGGATGGCCTGAGAGACGAGCACGCCGCCGACCGGAGCCGCCTGCTCCAGGCGCGCGGCGAGGTTCACGGGCTCCCCGAGCACGTCGAAGCGCCGCGAACCGTCGGCGAGGATGCCCCCGGCGGTGACCTCGCCTTCGTTGACGCCGATTCGCATCCGGATCTTCGCGCCGTGCAGGTCGACGCCCGGAGGGTTGAAGGCCTCGAGTGCCTCCTGGATCTCGAGGGCCGCCCGAACGGCTCGCTCCGGGGCGTCCTCGACGGCGATCGGAGCGCCGAAGGTCACGATGAAGGCGTCTCCCCACGTGTTCGTGACCCAACCGCCGTACTTGTCCATCGCCACGCGCGCGAAGACGTCGAGCATGGCTCCGCGGATCCGCGACATGTCCTCATGATCGATCTTCTCGGCGACCGCGGTGGAGCCCGTCATGTCGGCAAGGAGGATCGTCGCGCGGCGCCGCTCGCCCTCGGAGGCCGCAAGCCACTCCGACTTCGCGCGGTCACGCGTCTCCTGCGAGGCGCGGCTCTGGAGGTCCATCAGACGCTCGTCCGGGGCCGCGACCGGCTCCTCGATCGGCGGCGCGATGGGCGGCGCGTGCTCCGGAGGAGCGGCCCCCCAAGGACCGACCGGGCCCGGGCCCGGAGCCTGCGGCCAGACCGACGGTGCGGCCATGCCGGCCCCGATCGGGAGGGGCGCGGCCGCGGGCGGCGGAGCGTAGGCGGGATACGGGAGGGCCTGAGCCGGAGCCGGGCCCCACGCGCCCGGAGGCGAAAGCTGCGGGCGCACGGCGCCCGGAACGAGGGGGCTTCCGCAGTTCCCGCAGAAGCGGTCGCCTGGCAGGCACCAGGCGCCGCAAGCATGGCACAGGTGGCCGACCGGCATGCCGCAGTGGTGGCAGAACCGGTTGCCCTCCCGCACAAGTGCGCCGCAGTGGCTGCAGTACATCGAGAATCCCTCGTCCGCCCGCCGACGCAGGTCCGTTGACCGGGTCGTCCGGCGCGCCGCGCTGATCCGGCCTTGGCCGGGCGGCGCACCCGTCCTCTCGGAGGCGAGCGACCGACGCAGCCTCGGCGCTTGGCTGTCGAGAGCGAAACGCGGCGGCGAGAGAGGGTGTTCGAAGCCGCTCCTACAGCGCCAGCTTCTCGTCCTTGGCCTTCTCGAGGTAGTTCATGCAGAACTCGTCCCGATTCAGGACCGCCTCCGCCGCATAGATGAGGGACATGAGGTGCGCGTCCAGCGGATCGAGAATCGCCGAGTCCATGCCCGCGGCGATGAACGCGACGCACGCCGCGCGATTCACCAGTTTCCGCTCCGGAAGCCCGAACGAGACGTTCGAGAGACCCGATGTGATGTGCAGCTTCTCGCTCCGCGCGCGCGCCGCTTTCATGGTCTCGAACGCGATGACGCCCGGGTGCTCGCCGGACATGCCGTCCCACGTCCCCACGCCGAGGATGCACGGATCGACGAAGGTGTTCTCCTCGGGGATGCCCGCTTTGGAGAACCGTCCGAGCAGGTCGTCCATGACCGCGACGCGCTCGGCCACCGTGTTCGGGATCTTCTCCGTCATGCAGAGCGCGATGGCCGAAGCCTTGTACTCCGCGATGAGAGGAAGCAGGCGCTCCGTGGCCTCATCGGTGCAGATGACCGAGTTGATCAGAGCGCTGCCTCTGTGGACCTTGATCGCCGCCTCGATCGCGGAGAAGCGGGGCGAGTCGAGCGAGCACGGCAGGTCGACCTCGGCCTGCACGGTCTCCACGAGCCAACAGAGCGCGTCCTCCTCGCCCTCGGTCAGGGCTCCCGCGTTGACGTCGATGTAGGTGGC
>CAZCER010000870.1:0-1866 GCA_964497385.1 uncultured Armatimonadia bacterium
GTCCCGCGAGACCGGAGACGCGGTGACGCTCACGGCGGAGGATGTCGCCGCACGCTTCAGCCGCGCGGACGGAACGCTCACGTCGCTCGTCGCGGGGGGTGTGGAGCTTCTCGCGGCCGGCCCCGTCCTGAACGTCTGGCGCGCTCCGACGGACAACGACGCCCCGGGCTGGGGCGATGCGCCGTTCCGACTTTGGCGCCGCGCGGGGCTCGACCGGCTGCGCCATGCGGTGACGGCGTTCTCGCTCGAGGGGAACCGCGTCACCATCTCGTCGCGGGCTCAAGCCGAGGCGGTGAACGCCGGGTTCGACAGCACGTACGCCTACACGGTGTTCGACGGCGGCGACGTCGTCCTGCGCCACGAGATTCGCCCATTCGGCGAACTGCCGTTTCTGCCGCGCTTGGGTGTGCGCATGACGCTCACTCCGGGCTTCGAGCGCGTGCGGTGGTATGGGCGCGGCCCCCATGAGAACTACCCGGATCGCGACACGGGCGCGCGCGTGGGCGTCTGGGAGAGCGCGATCGAGGACCTCTACGTCCCCTACGTCATGCCCCAGGAGAACGGGGCGCGCGGGGCGGTCCGCTGGTTGTGCCTGACGCGGCCGGCCGGTCCCTCGCTCCTCGTGGTCGCGGACGAGAGCCTGCTCTCTTTCAACGCCTTGCGCTACTCGCAGGAGAACCTTACTCGGGCGCGGCACACGTACGAACTGAGGCGCCGAGACGAGACGTTCCTCTCGCTCGATCACCAGGTGAGCGGCCTGGGCGGCGCGAGCTGCGGGCCCGGGATTCGCGAGGAGTACAAGGTGCAGCCGGCGCCGTTCTCCTATACGCTTCGATTTCGGCCGCTCGCTGACGCGGCGCTGGCGGCGGCCGTCGCGCGCGAGGCGCTGAGGTAGTCGGCCCGGGGGAGTCGCGGACGATGAGCGATCACAAACTGCAACTGGCCTACCACGGAGTCGCGGTCCGCGTCTCGGCCGACGAAGCCTGGCCGATCGGTCCGGCGCCGGCACGGGCGAGCTATCTCTCGAGGCCCTGGCCGCGAACCTTGAGCCGCTGCACGCCGATCCGGCGTCCGTGGCCGCGCGGGGCGTCGCGATCCATCTGGAAGTGCGCGGCGCGCTGGGGCCGCTGCCGGAAGGCGTCGTCCACCGTTTCGACCACTTCTCGACCCGGTGCTACGGAAGCGACGGACGCCTCTACATTCTCGATCGGCACGTCGTCGCCGAGATCGACGAGGGCGCGGTCTCCGCGCGGGTGAGTGTGTCGCCCGCCGCGCGCTCCGAGCCTTGGGGCTTGAGGGCCGCGGCCATCGTGGTGCTCATCGAACTGCTCCGCCGGATCGACCTCTACCAACTTCACGCCGGCTGCCTCGTGCGGGACGACCGCTGCGTGCTGTTCACGGGGCCGTCGGGCTCGGGGAAGACGACGGCGACTACGGCCCTCGTGGCGGCGGGGTGGCGCTACCTCACCGACGACCTGTTGTTCCTCCGCATGGAGGGCGACCGCGTCATCGCGCTGAGCTGGGGCGAACGCTTCAACCTCTCCTCGCGCAGCGCGCGCGCTTTCGGAATCGAACCCGAGATCGGCCGGCAGCGTCACGACGGACGTTTCGAGATCGACATCGACGCCGCGCTGGGGGCCCGGCGAGTGGAGACCGCCGCGCCCAAGACCCTCATCCTCACCTCCATCGTCGACGAGGACTCCTCCCGCCTGGAGCCTCTGCACCCCGCCCACGCGCTCGCCGCGCTGGTGCAGCAGAGCCCCCTGGTTCTGGTGTCCGGAAGCCGCTCCGAGGAGCATCTCGCGGTCCTGCGGCGCCTGGCGGAGCAGACCGACGCCTTTCGCCTGCACGCCGGCCGCGACGTGC
>CAZCER010000871.1:0-1866 GCA_964497385.1 uncultured Armatimonadia bacterium
CTCCTGGTCGTCAGGCATGTGGTCGTCGTCTTGGTCGTTCAGCGCATCGATCGGCTTCCCGCCCCACCATGCGGTCATGTCGGCCACATGCTGGGCCTCATGCCGACAGATGCGTGCGAAGGAGTCAATGCCCTCGTACCCCTGTCGCGGCTCTGTCTCATTGGCCGCCGGGCCGATTAGGGCGCGCCAAGCTCCGCTCCGCCACTCGTACCAGCCGCGCGGATCGGGAATGGACGCGTCGTAGACGTGCGCCCCGTAGCTCGCACTCGTCTGACTCCAGTAGTAGTACCAGTTGGGCGTGAGGCCGGTGTCGGGGCCGGGGTGGTTGGACGCCTCCTCGGTGAAGAACAGCTCGACCTCCTGCTCGTCGGTCCAGTAGCCCAGAGGGTGATCGAGTTCCAGGTTGCGCGGCCCGAACTCGCCGTTGTCCGCGGGGAGCCCGGTGATGTCGACAACCGGCGTCGGCCCCGTGTTCCCGGTCGGGTCCCGCCACTGCACCGTGGGCGTCGGCGTCCACGCAGGTTCGGGGACGAGGCGCCAGACGAGGGCCGCGTTGTCCCCGGAGAGCCCCGCGCTGCCCGTCGGGTTGATGGTGCAGACACCAGGCAGCCCCGCGCCGAACGTCCTGTTGTTGTCGGCGAGGGGCCAGCTTGTGGGCGTCAGAATTCCCACCCGGTTCAGGCCCGCGCAGACCGGCACATGGTACTTCGGTTCGCGTCCGCGGTTGAGGAGCCCCTGCTCGGCAGTTTGGCAGGTCCATACGATGACGCGGTAGCCGTCCTTGTCCGCGACGTCGCCGGACGCGTCGAGTTCGCAGTCCCAGCCCTCCAGGGGCTGGGAATACGTCTCCCCGCCCGCAAGGCCCGTCAGCGCACCCGCGGCGTTGATGCTCAAGTCGGGCTTCACGAGGAAGACCAAGCCCCCTCCGACGTCCTCGGCGAGTGAGTACGTGACCGTGGCGTCCACGTGGCCCTCGCCTTCGGCGGTCTCGTTGACGATGTAGCCGAACTCGTCGATCGTGACCGGGCTTGCCAGCTTGTCCGTGTCGACGCACCCGTCCATGCCCAGCGGCATCGGGATCGGGACCGAGCCCCGGAAACCAACCAAACGGAACATTCGCCGCGCCGGCGGCAAGGCCTTCGTCCTGAGGCTGGACTATGCGCCGTCAGCGCAGCCGGAGCGCGCGCCTACTCATCCCCCGCGCGTCCCCATCCCGTGCGGTTGGAGTACGTTTCGAAACTCACCGGAGGGTCGTAGTCCCCTCCTCGCCCGTCGCCTCCTCGTAGGCCATCGGAGCGAGGTAGAGGAGGGTCTCGAAGTCGAGGTCCTTCGGCATCGCGCGCGGGTCGGCAAGCGTCTTCTCGTAGTTGGTTCGACCCTTGGCCACGGCGCGACAGCGCGCATAGAGGAACCCGTCCGGCGAGAGGTAGCCGCCCTCGGCGTAGCTGAACTCACCGATGTGCCGAGCGTGCTCCACGGTATCGAGCGCGAAGAGCTTCTCGGAGACAAGCCGCGCGCACGCACGTGCGGCATCCGCTTCGCGCTCCCTCGTCCGGTTACCGTGGTCCGCACCGGCCCGGCCGTGCATTCCGGAGCGGACGAGTCGACACCTACCCTCCGAACCGGTACAGGAACCGTCCGTTGGGGGCGACGTCCCCGTCGGTGAGGAAGCGCAGGATGTCGCCGTCCGGCCCCGCGTTGTCGGCCCACTTCAGGTCGAGGCGAACGGGGTCGTCCGCATCGAGCCCGAGCGCCGCGCGCGGAACGGCGAGCATCAGCCACCGGTCGCCCACGGCGATCCGCGCCTCTCCGCTCTCCGCCCACGACCAGCCTCCCCCGCAGGTCTCCACGCTCGCCGCATCGCCG
>CAZCER010000872.1:0-1866 GCA_964497385.1 uncultured Armatimonadia bacterium
GCGATGATGGGGTCCGGGTTGGGGCTCTGATCCCACGGCTCGTCCAGGATGATCGTGACCGCGCTTCCGAAGTCGGCCGAGAGAACGCCGGCGACGCTCGTGTGCGAGTGGGGTCGGTTCGGGGTCGCGAGGATCTCCGGAGGACGGTTTCGAACGCGCCCGATCCGATAGAGACGGGCGTCGCTCGGGACCTGGTGCTCCGCGATGGGCGTCGCCAAAGCGCTCCGGACGACAGGCGTGTCGGGGTAGCGCCTGGCGGAGGCGGCCTCGATGACGAGGCCGGGCCAGCCGCTGACCGTGACCTCGGGCTGCGGCTCGGGCTGAGGCGAGGCCGGCGCACGGTGCGGGAGGCGCCTGTCGAGCAGGCGTTTGGCGGTCTCCGCCGTTAGGGGCGCGGGGTCTCCGCCGCTCAACATGGCGCGCAGGTCGGCGTCCGGGAGTTCCGAGCCGAAGGCGAGGGCCCACTGTCCGCGAAAGAGGGCCTCGGTGGGTCCGCGAACGAGGGCCGCCGAGGCGGCGCGGCTGTCGTCGAGGGTCATCGGACCGGCCATCTCGGGCACGCGTGCGAGATGGAGCGCGTTGTCCCGGTACTCGCAGCCCGGCCAGCGCACCGCGTCGAGCGCGGAGAGCAGCTCACCCACGCTGTGCTCGCCCGGCGGGAAGGCGACAAGGTGGCTGGCGACGTCCTCGGCCACCAGTACGCGAGGCGCTTGGGGCGTGTGGGCGAGGGCGCTGGCGAGGGAGGCCAGATCGGCGACGACGCGGGCCTGACCGTCGCCGCCGAGCGGGAGGGGACGCGTTAAGTCGGAGCCTTCCGGAAGGCCCGTGGGGGCGGTCAGGAGCCAGGCGAAGTCACCGAGCGGGGGCGCGTCAGATGCGCTGAATCCGGGGGCTACCGAAGCGTGCGCAAGGACAGGCAGCCCGCCCGCCGCAGTCCCGACGGCGAGCCAGGGATCCGAGTTCCGGAGGTCAACCGGGCAGAGACGCACCGGGAACTGGTCAGGCTGCCCGTCCACCGTGACGCGCAGGGTGGTCGAGGCGACGACTCGGAAGTAGGTGTTCGGCGAGTCGACGTCTTCCGGCGTTCCGTCCCAGACGCTGTCGGGGGAGAGGAGGCGATGGAGCGCGGCGCGCCCGAGGGGCGTGAGGGACGTGGAGGGCAGCCACGCGCCTCGGGCAAGCAACGGCCGGAGGTCTGCCGGAACGTCGCGCTGTACGTGAAGGGCGTCAGCGCGGCTCACCTGGCCTCGCGGCGAGCGATCGAGCCGCCCCGCGTACGCGGCCGAGGGCGCGATCACCCGCCCCCCGGCGAACGGAGTGACAAGGCAGCCCGCGGCGGAGAGCGGGGCCTGCCAGTCGGGCCAGTCACGCGCCTCGGCGGTCCGTATGAGCAAGTCGGCGGCCTCGGGCGAGAGCACGGCCCAGATGTCGTCCGGGACGCCGAGCTTCTCGAAAGCGCCCAGGAGCGCGGCGTTCGCGGCGTCGTCGGCGGGGGCGGGAAGTGAGGAGGCGGCGAGGAGACAGAGGAGCGCGAAGAGCGGCGGCAGGCATCGGCGCATGGGAGCCATCATCCCTCATTCCGGCCGCCGTCCCCCGGCGGGCCCTTATCGCTTCTGACGGAGGGGACGTGGCGGGGTTTCATGGAAGTGGGCAGGCTGCACGTCACGTGCCCAGCTGGGGCGACTGGGACACACACATGGGTAGGTGGCCCGTCGCGGGGGGGGGGGGGGGGATGACCGCCTCCCAGGGTGCAGCAAGCAGCACCCCTACGGGCGAACGCTTCGCGCGCGACCAGTGGGCGGGTTGGGGTCCCTCCCGCTCCGTCCCTCGATACGGCGCAAACCCCGCGCCTACTCGGGATGAGCG
>CAZCER010000873.1:0-1863 GCA_964497385.1 uncultured Armatimonadia bacterium
CATCCTGATCCTTGCGGACGTATTGGCTTTGAGCGTGGCGTCGGTGGTGTCGGTGACGCTGCGGTATGACACGGTGTCGTGGCCGGAGATCTGGGGGCACTTGCGTCACCACACGGTGAGTCTCGGGCTGTCGCTGGTGGGCTACATCGGGGTCTTCGCGGCCCTGAAGCTCTACCGGTGCGCGTGGCGGTTCGCGAGCGTCGAGACGATCGGCGCGGTCGTGATCGGCTGCACCTTCGGGCTCGCGATCATGGCCGTGCTCCAGCATCCGTTTGGGGACGGCCACCACTACAGCCCGGCGCTTCTCGGGATCTACTGGTTCGTGAGCATCGCGTTCGTCGGCGGGCTGCGGATGCTGCTCCGGATCGCGAACCTCGCGCGCTCCTACTACCGCCACGCGCTGACCAGGCTCGGAGTCGTCACGCGCCGGACGCGAGTGGTGATCCTCGGCGCGGGCTCGGAGGCGGCGCGGCTCCTGATCGCGCTCTCGGAGGACGCGGAGCGGGCCTACGATGTGGTTGGCTTTCTCGACGACGACCCCTCCGCCCGAGGCATGTACATCCGTCAGACGCGAGTGCTCGGGCCTCTGAGCCTCTTGCCGCAACTCATCGCCGAGGGCCGGGTGGACGAGGTGCTTGTGGCGCTCCCGAACCTCAAAGGCCCGCGCGTGCGCGAGTGCGTGGTGGCGTGCCGCGAGCGGGCGATCCCGGTGCGGATGGTCCCGGCGCTCGAGGCGGTGCTCGCGGGGAGGACGACATTCCAGCTCGAGGAGATCAGCGTCGAAGACCTCCTGCGCCGGCCGCCGGTGCGGTCGGACATCCGAGAGATCGGGCGGTATCTGGCGGGGAAGCGCATCCTGGTGACGGGCGCGGGCGGCTCGATCGGGTCGGAACTCTGCCGCCAGATCTGCGCTCTCAACCCGGCGTCGGTGGTCTTGCTCGGGCATGGCGAGAACTCGATCGACCGGATCTTCCGGGAACTCACGCACCGGTATCCGGCGTTCCGGAGCCGTCTGCACATGGTGATCGCGTCGATCGCGAGCGAGGGGCGGATCGACGAGGTGTTCGCGCGGTGGCGGCCCGAGGTCGTGTTCCACGCGGCGGCGCACAAGCACGTGCCGATCATGGAACTGAACGTGGAGGAGGCCGTCCGGAACAACGTGTTCGGGACGCGGACGATCGCGGAGGCGTGCGCGCGCCACGGTGCGGAGCGGATGGTCCTGATCTCGACGGACAAGGCCGTGTATCCGACGTCGGTGATGGGCGCCACGAAGTGGCTCTGCGAGCAAGTGGTTCGGACGGTGGCGGCGCGGAGCCCGGAGACGGTGTATGTGACGGTTCGTTTCGGGAACGTGCTGGGGAGCCGCGGGAGCGTGGTTCCGGTGTTTCAGGAGCAGATCGCGCGGGGCGGCCCGGTGACGGTGACGCACCCGGAGATCACGCGGTACTTCATGACGATCCCGGAGGCGGTGCAGTTGGTGCTGCAGGCGGGCGCGATCGGCCGGACGGGGGACCTGTATCTGCTCGATATGGGCCAGCCGGTCCGGATCGTGGACATGGCGCGGGACATGATCCGCTTGTCGGGCCACACGCCGGACGTGGACATCGCGATCGAGTTCACGGGGCTCCGGGACGGCGAGAAGCTGTACGAGGTGTTGGTGATGGACGAGGAGCAGGTGGAGCCCGCCGAACGCGAGGGCCTGTGGCTGGTGCGCCGGCCCGGGGAGAACGGCTGGATGGAGATGGAGGGTGCGCTCGCGCGGCTCTCGGACCTCGAGCGCGCCCACGACCCCGACGCGCTCCTCCGCACCCTCGCCGACCTCGTGCCCTCCAAAGACGGCCAGGCGCTTGTGGTGGAAGGGAA
>CAZCER010000874.1:0-1854 GCA_964497385.1 uncultured Armatimonadia bacterium
CTCGGGCCGCGCGGAGGCGGCGCGGCCCGAGGCGGAGGAAGCGGCTGGGAAGGGGCCGCGGGGGGTTACTCCTCGATGGTCTCGGCGAGAGCGTCGTGCACGGCGCCGGTGCACCCCGCGCAGATGTCCTCAGCGAAAGCGAAGTTGTGGGTGACCTCGCGGTTGTTGGCGACGAGGACGGTCACGGGGACCTCTTCGTTCAGCGCGTAGGTCTCCGCGTCGGCCGGGTTGGCAAGGAAGCCGATCGGGATGCGGATCTCATGCTCCTCGGCGATCCGAGCCACGTCCTTCTCATGCTCCGATTGGTCCGCGGTGAACACGACGAAGGCGCGGAAGCCGTCCTCTTCGTGCTCGGCGTAGTAGTCGTCGATCGTCCGGATTAGCTCCACCACGCCTTCGTCCACGCGGCTCGCGAACACGATGGCTTGCGGAGCGCCGGCGTACTTGCAGACATAGCAGAGCGTCTCGCCGGCCTCGGGGCCGGAGACGGCGTTCACCTGGAAGGCGGGGGTCTTCTCTCCCACCGCGAGCCCCGACGCGGGCGCCTCCTCGTCCGCCATCGCGGTCGGAATCACGGCAAGCGCGGCGCCGACGGCTATGCAGACGGCGGCGGCAAGAGCGATGCGCAGGTCTTTCACTCGGCAACCCTCCTATGGGCTGAAGTTAGCCTCATCTAACTTGACCAACGCCGAGTTGTCAAGGGCATTCTGAGAGCGGAGCGGGAGATGGGCGAGAGTCCGCGGCCGGCTCGGGCCGCAAGGGCCCGTCGCGGGCGCTACGGTTGGGAAGAAACCAAGGCCTCGGGCTTGTGCGGCACACGGACGAGGGTCGCGAAGCACGCCATCACGGCCGCGAGGCCGGCGGCGACGTAGAAGACGGGTTCGTGGCGTCCGTAGTGGGCCCAGAGCATGCCGCCAAGCGTGGGGATCACCATCGAGACGACGTGGTTGATGGAAATGCCGAGGGAGATGCTCGCCGTCAGGTCGCGTTCGGAGTCGGCGATCTTCGACATGTAGGACTCACGAGCCATGCCCACGCCGAACATCACCGAGTCGAGCACGAAGCAGGTGCAGGCCACCAGCAGAGCGCCGCGCTCCCCGAGCCCGAGGTGTCCGGCGAGCGCGTACCCGAGGCAGACGAAGACGAGGATGCAGGCGTCCGCGATGAGCACCGCGCGCTCGCCGAAGCGGTCCACGACGCGCCCGACGGCGGGGGTGAAGAAGACGCCGATCACGTTGCTGATGATGCTGAGCTTGGCGAACGTCGCCGGCGGACGGCGGTAGACCTTCACGAGCACCCAGTTGCCGAAGGTTAGGAAGACCTGTTTCCGCGCGCCATAGAAGAGATGCAGCGTGTAGTAGACCCAGTACTTGCGCTTGAGGATGAAGGGCGCGCGCTGGGATCTGGCGCCGACGCTGCGGATCAGCAGGAACATGAGGCCGGCGACGACGGCCGCGACGGCGCCGATGGTGAAGGCGACGTCGAAGTGGCCTTTGGGGATGGAGAGGGCGGTGCCGCTCGCGCCGGGTTGGGCGAAGCGCGTGGGGTCGGAGGGGAGGATGAAGCGGAAGAGCAGCCAGACCGCGAGCGCGCCGACGATCGTCCCGCTGACGCGCGCCGCGCCGATCTGCCCCATGCGCCGGCCGCGGTTGTCCCGGCCTCCGAACCAGATCCCGAGCGAGTCGCGGATGGGCATCAGGACGTGCTCGCCGGCGCTCCAGAGGAACGTCGCGGCGACCATGATCCACCAAATGTGGCCCTGGGCGCGGAAGATGACGGCCCCGGCGGCGGTGGCGCAGGTCGCGAGGACGGCGATGCGGGTCTCGCGGAAGGACGAGAGGAGCCCCATGAACA
>CAZCER010000875.1:0-1852 GCA_964497385.1 uncultured Armatimonadia bacterium
GTGATGTTGTGGAGGGGCGTCGGGTGGTGTGAGAGCCGGAAGAGCGGTTGGAGGGCGGCGGGGGCGCGGAATGCTTCTCGGAGCGTTCGGAGAGCTTCGAGGAGGGTCGTGAGAAGCCTGTGGGAGCGCGTGGAGGGCTTCGTGTCGTCCGTTCCGTCCGTATCCGTCGCCTCGGCGCCCATCACGCGGGTCAGGTTCGCGACCGCGGCCGCCAGGAGCACCTGGAAGCGCGTCTTGGTCCGCCCGAAGTACCGCGCTTGTCGGATCCCGAGTTGGACCATGCGCGCGATCCGGTGCTCGACGATCACCCGGTCATGGTACTGCTCTCCGAAGTACTCCGTCCGCTCCAGCGCCCGGGCCGCTTGCAGCTTGGCCTCTTGCGGATGAAGTTGGATCCTCCGACCGCGACGCCGCGGGCCCGGACCGATGCACTCCTCCCGGCGCGGACAAGCGCGACAGAGCTTCGTCGGGAACGCGTACGCTTTCACTCGGATCGGCTCGCCGCTCGCGTCCTTGCCCGCCGAGCGCCAGCGCCACTCCCGCGTCTCGTGTCCCGCCGGACACCGAACCACGTCGCCCTCCACATCGATCTCGAACGCGTCTTTCGGAAGCCTCTTCGTGTGCGGCTTCACCGTCGGAGCGATCACTTCCCGCTCCCCGAGACTCGCCCGCGTCTCCATGCTTCCATACGCCGTGTCGCCGATCACCTGCTCGACCTCGACCGCCGCGTTCGACTCCGCCGCCTCCACCAACTCCGAAGCCCGCGCCCCGTCCGGTTCGTTGCCGCCGATCACGTCCGCCTCCAGAACCAGACCCGTCTCCACGTCCACCGCCACCGACGCTTTGTGGCCCGTAAACGAACGGTTGCGGCTCTTGTGGCCATGCCGCTGCTCCGGATCGTGCGCCGACGGAACGCGGTCTTTCGCCGTGCCTTTCTTGATCTTCCAGCCGCCCCGCTCCGACGGCTCCACGTCCTGCCACAACAGACGCGTCAACAGACTCGCCGCCTCCGCGATCCGCGCATCCTCCGCGCTCTCCGCCTCCAACCTCTCGCGCGTCTCGCGAGCCAACGCAAGCAATCGCTCCCCATCGGCGAGGATCGACGTCAGGAACGACTCCCGCGACCCCGCGTCCTCCCAGTCCACCTCCGACGCGCCTTTCAGACTCGAAGCGAAGTACCGCTCGTAGCCCTCGCGCGCCGCCCACGCCTCCGCCGCCAGTTCCTCCACCGACGCCAGCGCCCGAGCCAGCAGCCGGATTCCGTCGCCAATCAGGTTGTAGGTGTCTTTCACCGCGCCCCGACCCAGGATCAGCGTCGTGTCGAGCGCCGCCCGGATCTTGTGCTTCTTGAGGTAGCCGTGCGCGCGCGCGTACTCCAGACTCCGAACCAGCACCGAGCCCGCGCGATCGTGGATCACCAACTGCGCCCGGAACTCCTGGAGCGTGCTCTTCGCGAACGGGCGATCGTCCACTCCCACACCCAGAGCGACCTTCCAGCGCAAGTCGAAGTCCGCCCGCGCTTTCGCCTCCGCGTCCGACACGTCGTCGTGCGCCTGCAGCACCAGCGCCGTCATCAAGAGACTCGGCGCAACGCTCGTACGACCCACCGTGTGGCAGTAGAACTCCGCGAAGTCCTCGTCCCGAAACAGCTCTCGACCGTGCATCGCCAGAAACCCGTAGAAGCTCTCCCGCCCCACGAACTCCAGGTACTGGCTGTCCGCCGCGAACAACTGCCGCTGATCCGAACGATGACCCATCATCGACCTCAACACTCCCGAACCGATAACGATGACCTATCGATTCGGAAATCTCCCAACTTCCCCTCGCCAGCCATTTCCGGCCGGGGTTCTAG
>CAZCER010000876.1:0-1851 GCA_964497385.1 uncultured Armatimonadia bacterium
CGCCGCGAGGCGCGGAGGCCTCGCCCACCCGGGGCGCTCAGAGCCGTGTCCCATGCGGCCCACCATACCCCACCGGTGCGCCACTGCGCCCCAGGGCGCCAGGAACCACGCTGAGGCGCCCCTCACCTGGGGCGAGGCAAGCCGGCGCCCCTGCGGGTGACGCCGCACTCGGCCCTTCTGAAGCCCACGCGAATCGCTCCGTTCGCGCAAGACTCATCGGCGCCTCGGACCCGTCCCGCGTCCTGCTGTGCGGAGCGTCCGCCGTCGCCGCCCGCCACCCGGCAGCCTCGGCGATGAGTTCGAGCGTCTCGTCGATCTGCGCCGCGCTCGAGAAGCCGATCGCGAAGGCGTGCAGGCAATCGAGCGAGACCGCGTACCGGAGCGATTCGAGGCGCTTCTCACGGTCTCCGAAGCCCGTCTCGCCGTACACCTTGATGCCGATCAGGCCTCGGCCCTTCTCCGCGTGCCGGCGCATGACGGGCTCGACCTGATCCATCGGCGCGTCGGTGTTCTGAGCGAAGGGATTCACGCGCACCACGTGGATGTCGAGCGCGTCGCAGTCCACGGCGGCGGAGAGGGCGTCCAGAGAGTGGTACGAGGCGCCGATCGCGCGCGTCATGCCCGCGGCCTTGGCTTCCAGCAGCACATCGATCACCGGGCGGAGGTCGGTCACGAACCCGGGGGCGGTCATGCAGTGCAGGAGGAGCGAGTCCACGTAGTCCACGCCGAGTTCGACGAGATACCGGTCGATGTCCGACCGCGCGAGCGCGGGGTCGCGGGCGTCGGTCTTGGTCTGGAGGAAGAAGTCCTCGCGCGGGAGACCCTCCAGCGCACGCCGCACAAGACCGTGGATCTGGTAGCTGTCCGAGCAGTCGATGAAGCGCAGGCCCCGGTCGTAGGCGTCGTGCACGAGCCGCGTGAAGCCTTCGGAGCCGAGGAGCCGCTGCTCCCTTCCCGAGCCGGTGCCCGTGCCGAGCCCGAGGCGCGAGGCGGTGAGACCGGTGTTCCCGATGGGGACGAGGTCGGCGCCCCGAGCGCCCGGCGCGGCCGCGAAGACTCCCGGTCCCGCGAGCCCGGCGGCGCCCGCCGCGACGGCGGAGCAAGCCAGAAACTCCCTGCGCGTGAACCCGCTGTTCTGCATCGTCTGCCTCCTCGGTGTGCGGGGCAACTCCCCGCCGCGCCTTGCGTGCGTGCTGATGGGACAGGCCCGACCGGACCCATGTCGCATAGGGCAGATTCGGCGGGGGAGGGATGAGGTCCTCGCCGGGCCCACGCTTCCTCGCGGCCCCTGGCTCCCCGCAGGGATCGGGTCCGTTGCGGGGAAGGGCGGCTTGGCATCGCATCTCCGATGCATGGACCCGGGAAGGACACGCTCATGCTCACAAGGACGCCGGTCTCGCTCTGCGCGCGCTGGTTGTGGCCGGCGCTTCTGCTCGGCGCGCTCGCGACGACGGCCGCCGCGCAGGCTCCGTTGCGGGTCGGATGCTATTACTTCCCCGGCTGGTACTGCGCCGACCGGTGGGTTCCGATCGTGGAGTACGGCGGGCGGACCCCGATGCTCGGGTACTACCGTGACGCGTTGCCTGCCGTTCAGGACTGGCACATCCGGCAGGCAACGCGGCATGGCGTGTCCTTCTGGGTGTTCGACTGGTACTACGATCATCTGACCGGCGCCGTGGGGGAGGACAACGCCGCCCTCGACCAGGGCTTCCTGCATGCCTCGTTGCGCGGGCAAATGGACTTCGCTCTCATGTGGTGCAACGAGCAGGCCGGCACACCGGACTACACCCAAGAGAACATGCTGCTCCTCGTGCGGACCATCGGGGAGCGGTACCTCAGCCAGCCGAACTA
>CAZCER010000877.1:0-1851 GCA_964497385.1 uncultured Armatimonadia bacterium
GTGCGCGCCGCTGCCGTGTGCGGCACAACACTCTCATTCGCGACAACCTCGGACCTCACGACCAGCGCGGTCCCTCTGCCGGCGGCGGGGTCGCACGTGGCCTGGCTCGATGCGTCCTCAGCGCTTGTCTCCTCCACCGTGGCCGACGCTCTTTGGTCCGTGGTGGTCGGAGGCGCGCCGGTCACGTCCGTAGCCTTCGCCGGGACCTCCGCCGGCGCGACCTCGCCCGGGCCCCTCGCGGTCCGCGGGGGAGCCGCGTGGGTCACCGCGGGAGCCGCCGGCCAGGGCGGCGCGGTGTGGGCGAGCCCGTCCCTCGGGACGGCCACCGCCCCTCTCCAGGGGACTGTGGCCGGCTCCGGCGTCGATGTGGCCCTCAGCGGCGATGGGGCCAGGCTGTTCCTTAGCACCGGCTCGAGCGTCTACGGGATCGACACCAGCGACTACTCCGTCGAGTGGACCGCGCCTTTGACCTACACCGCGACAGGCGTGCGGCCCTCAGGCTCGGGCGCTCTCTGCCTCGCCGCCGGAGGTGACGCCGCGTCGGGCGTTCTGACGCTCCTGAACGCGGGTTCGGGAGCCTCGGTCGCGACGATCCCCCTCCAGGGCGGCGCCGGACCGATCGCCGCGACTTCGAGCTTCGCCTTCGCGGCGGAGGGAGCGACCTCGACCGTCGCGGCCGCGGACATCCGGGCCGGGCACTACACGCTCTTCCAGCGGTTCGCGGTCACCGGAACGCCCGCGGCGCTTGCCCTGAGCCCTGACGGCAACACGCTCTACGTGGCCACCGCGAGCCCGAACGAACTCCTGGCCGTCGATGTGGCCGCGCAGTTGGGGTAGGACGCCCGGCCGGGAGCGAGCCCGGCGGAGCGGAAGGGCCGAACGGGCGCCGCAACCCACGAGCGACGGGCGCCGTCCGGCCCTTTCTGAGCGTCCGCCGTCTTCTACGCCCTCGCCAGCTTGTGCGCGCACGAGAACCAGGCCACGAGTTCGTCGAAGTCGGCCACCTCCGCCGCCACCGAGAACTGGCCGCTCCGTTCCGTGCCGGGCATCTTCGAGGCCGATAGAGCCATCTCGAACTCCGAGAACCGGAGTTCGGCGCGCGTTGGAAACTCCATCGTGAACGGTTTCGAGCCCGGGTTCGACACCGCGTCCTTCGCCGTCTCACGGATGATCGCTCGGGCCTTCTCCAGCGGCAAGCAGCGCCCGGCGAGCCGCCGGATGCCGTACTTCACGACCGCGCACTTCACGCCGGGAACAAGCGCCTGGACCTCGACCGCGAGCTTGTCGTCACCGGAGACCATGACGAGCGGGGCGCCCGCCATGCCCGCCGCCAAGGCTGAAAGGCCGGCCTCGCCCATGGACACCCCGCCCACGCTGAAATCGCGGATGATCCCCGACCAGCTATGGCACATGACGCCGCCTTCGGTGTCGGCCTTCGAGTGGTAGCCCACCAGCATCAGAACGTCGAAGTCCGATGTGAAGCTCTCGAACATCATCCCCGTGACGCCCCAGCCGCGACAGAGTTCGGCGCGCGGGTCCAGGTCTTCCGGCACGATGTTCTTCGCGGGGCCGTGCGCGTCCCGCACGAGGACCTCGGTCGCGCCGCCCTCGAAAGCTCCGGCGACCGCGGCGTTCACGTCTCCGGTCATCCAGTTCCGGGACTTGAAGTTGTCCTCGTCCTTCCAGTCCACCATGCAACTTGCGCCCTCGGTATCGGCGGAGATGAAGACTCTCAACGTGCGTTCCCCTCTCGAACTCCTGACCGGCCCACGGCCGGGCTGTATGGATGCGTGGGTCGCGTGGGGCGCGTCTCAGGGCGCGCGGCGCGGCTCCGCTGGAACACGATGATGC
>CAZCER010000878.1:0-1849 GCA_964497385.1 uncultured Armatimonadia bacterium
TTCACGGTCACGAAGACCTTAGCGACAGAGGTCCAGTCGAACGTCGGGCTCTCCCGGTCTCCTCCCCAGTAGTGGCGGAAGAGGGCCTTCGGAAGGGCAAGCGGCCCGACGGCGCGGGCGACGTGCGACATCTCGGGGAGGTCAACGCCGTAGAAGACCTCGTGGGCGTCCGCAAACATGAGGGTGACGGTGTTCGGTTCGCCCTCACTGCCGCGGAAGCGGAGTCCGAAGATGTCCGAATCCGACCAGTCCCGAGGTTCCGAGAAGACGAACTTGGCCTGCACGTAGGCGCCGTCGCCCAGGTCATACGAGATCCGAAGATGCCCGTCGGGGGCCACGGAGAGCGCGCCGGACGCACCGGGCGGCAGGCCGTCCAGCTCCCAGCCGCTGAGCGAGCGCACAGGGACGATCGGCTCGCCCTCCCAGGCGTCCGCCACAGGCTGCGCGAGCGCCTGCGGCGCGAGAAACGCGAGCGCGAGAACCCATCCAGTCACTCGGTTCGCTCCCTGTCGCGCGGTCTACGCGGTTCGGGCCTCCACCGGTCGATCCAGGGCGTCTCGGAGGCCCTCGGCCAGCTCGCGCAGCGTGTAGGGCTTCATCACCATGCCGCGGACCCCGGCGCCCGCGAGGTCGGCCGCCTCAAGGCGTTCGACGGAGCCCGTTGCGAGAAGGATCGCGACATCGGATCGGATCCGGAGCAGAGCCTCCCCCAACTGAAGCCCCGTCATCCCGGGCATCGTGAGGTCGGTGATCACGGCGTCATAGGCTTGCGCGCCGTCCGCGAACATGGCAAGCGCCGTCTCGGCATCGGCCGCGATGGCGGGCTGGTAGCCGAGATGCCGGAGCATCTCGCGCGCCAGTCCGGCCAAGGCCGGCTCGTCGTCCACCACGAGCACGCGCTCGTTGCCCGTCGGGATCACGGCCGTCGCGTCGGTGACGGTCCGGACGACCGCGTCGCTCACCACAGGCAGATAGACGTGGAAAGCGGTTCCGACGCCGACCGCGCTTTCGACGGCGATCGCTCCGCGGTGCCCGGCCACGATCCCATGCGACGTGGAGAGACCGAGGCCCGTGCCTTCGCCCACGGGCTTGGTGGTGAAGAAGGGGTCGAAGATGCGCTCAAGGGTCGCGTCGTCCATCCCGCAGCCATCGTCGCGGACGGTCACGCGAGCGTACGAACCGCTCGGCAGGTCGCCCAGCGCCTTGCCCAACTCCGCGCCGACTTCCACCTCGGCCAGCGACAGCTCGAGCTTGCCCCCGTTGCACATGGCCGCCTCGGCGTTGGTGCACAGGTTCATGATGACCTGGTGGATCTGCGTCGGATCGGCCAAGATGCGCCGGCACTCCGCGTAGTCCGTCACGATGGTCATGCTTGCCGACAGCGTGGACCGCAGGAACTTCGCCGACTCCTTGATGATCGGAGCGAGGTCGACAAGCATCGTTCGCGTCTCCGACTGGCGGGCGAAAGCGAGGATCTGCGCGACCAGGTCTCGGGCGCGTTCGGCGGCCGCGAGCACGTACGTCAGGTTCTCGCGGATGGGGTCGGAAGGCGCGGACCGCTCCATCGCAAGCTCCGTGTAGCCGATGATGGCGCCGAGGATGTTGTTGAAGTCGTGCGCGATCCCGCCGGCCAGGAGGGCCACGCTCTCGAGCCGCTGGGAGCGACGGACCTGCTCCTGCAGCCGCCGTCGCTCCTCCTCCGTGCGAAGCCGGTCCGTGACGTCGAGGATCGTGCCCGTGATGCGCCTCGCGCGCCCGGCCGCGTCGCGCGTCACCTCGCACTGTAGGTGCACCGCGCGCACGGCGCCGTCCGGCCGCACGATGCGGACGTCGAGGTCCGTCTGGGGTC
>CAZCER010000879.1:0-1845 GCA_964497385.1 uncultured Armatimonadia bacterium
GGGTCGTGTCGGAAGCGGGGGCCACTACCTGGTGCGGGCGTTCTGAGGTGTAGGGCGCCTCGGCTACGGCTTCTCGGCCTCGGCCGCATACTCCAGACAGGCCGCGATGTCCTCTGCGGCAAGGGACGGGTACTGGGCCAGGAGATCGTCGATGGAGTCGCCGCTTGCGAGCATCGCCACAATCTGATGAACAGGTATGCGGGTGCCCGCTACACACGCCTCACCGTGGCAGACGTCCGGATGTACCGCTATGCCGCGCGCCATGGGATCATCCTCTGTCTCTCGCCGTTGCACGGGCGCCGATGCGAGCGTACACTAGACGAGGCATGGTACGCCAGTGCCCGCAAGGAGAGCCCAGTTGCGGTACGTGGTCACGATACAGAGGGATGAGGACGGGGTCTACATCGCGGAGTGCCCGTCCATCCCTGGCTGCGTTAGCCAAGGGGGGACCGAGGCCGAGGCCCTCGCGAACGTCCGAGACGCGATTGGTGCGTGCCTGGAGGTGCGCGCCGAACTCGGCATGCCCCTCACTGTCGAGGTCCGCGAGGTGGAGGTGGCCGGGTAGTGCCCCCGCTCCCCGTACTGACCCCGCGCGAGGTTGTCCGGGTACTGGAGCGACTGGGCTGGCGCGTGGCCCGGACGAGGGGGAGCCACATCATCCTGGTGAGGGAGGGACACCCCGCCACGTTGTCAGTGCCCGACCACCGAGAAGTGGCGCGGGGCACGCTTCGCACGCTCATCGCCCGAGCGGGCCTGACTCCCGAGGAGTTCCTCGCGCGCCTATCAGACTGACGCCCCCCGGCAGGACATCCCGCCTCCCGCGTCCCATTGGACCCGTAGCGCATTCACCGACGGGAGGGTCTCGCATGAACGCTCGCCGCGCCGCTCTGAGCCTTGCGCTCGTCGTCTGCCTCGTCCTCGCCGGCCGGACCTCGGCCCAACCCACACCGGAGCCCGAGTTCGACCTCTGGGTCCACCTCTTCTTCTCCGTCCGTGACGACGCGGGAGTCGAGCGCGCGAAGGACGTGCTCCGGCGGGCGGCCGCCGCCGGGTATTCGCATGCGCTGCTTGCGGACTGGAGCCTCCTCCGGCCGATGAGCGAGGCGTACCGCGCGAACCTCCGCGAGGTGAAAGCACTCGCGGACGAACTCGGCATCGACCTCGCGCCCGGCGTCATGAACATCGGCTATTCCGGAGACGTGCTCGCCGAGAACCCGAACCTCGACGAGGGGCTTCCCGTGAAGGACGCGCTCTTCGCCGTCGAGGATGGCGCCGCTCGCCTCGTGCCCGACCCGCAGCCGAGCCTGAAGGACGGCGGCTTCGAGAACCCGGACGGAAACGTCTTCCGCGACTGGGACTGGCAGGATGAAGGCTGCATGTTCCCGGACAAGGACGTCGTGCACGGTGGCGCCTGCAGCCTGCGCATGACCGACATCGGCGCGGCCGACCCCCAGCACGGTCATGGGCGCATCTGCCAGGTGATCGACGTGTCTCCCTTCCGCTGCTACCGGCTCTCGGTGTGGACGCGAACCGAGGACTTCGACCCCGACTGCCAGGTGCAGGTCTACGTCGCGGACACGGAGGGCACGCCGCGGACCTTCGGGCAACTCCGCCCCGAGCGCGACCAGGACTGGACACGCGACACCGCCATCTTCAACAGCCTCGACTCCGCGCAGGTCCGCGTGTACGTCGGAGTCTGGAACGGGAAGTCCGGCTCGATCTGGTGGGACGATCTCGAGATCGCCGAGGCCGGCCTCGTCAACGTCCTCCGCCGCGGCGGATGCCCGTTCGAGGCGCGGGCGGAGGACGGCACGCTCTACGAGGAGGGCAAGGACTATGAGCCCG
>CAZCER010000880.1:0-1841 GCA_964497385.1 uncultured Armatimonadia bacterium
GCGAGTCCGCGAAGGTGAGGCCGGACGCGATGTCCAAGCGGACCGCCGTAATGGTCTCGCGGAAGATCGGGTTCCGGGTCTGCGCGATCAAGATGTCGAGGCAGCGCAGAATGGGGAGGCCCGCCTTGATCATGGTGGCCATCTGACGGGTGAAGATCACCTTCTCCCGGAGCTTCACCTTGGCCATCTGCCGGTTCATCTCGGCGAACTTGCTGGGCTCTTTGCCGGTGGTGATGCTCACGAGATGAAGCCGGCTCTCCCGGATGCGGGCGAGCACCTGCTCCCGGGACTCGGCCGTCATCGACGCGCGAATGGTGTTCCCCTGCGCGTCCAGAGCCTCATAATGGAAATTCGGCATGCTGACGCCTCGCCTCCCTCCGGAGGGAAGGCCCGTGCGGGCCTGACGGACATTCTAGTTTACCCCGATCAGCGGGCAAAGGCACTGTTCGGAACGCTCGGAGGGAGGGCGTTGTTCGGGCGCGGGATGGACGGTCGGGACTGCGCGGAAGAGCCAAGCGCGCGTTGGCGCTCTAGCCGGCCCCCCGCGCCGCCTCCAGCACCCGCGCCGCATCGGTGTAGCACGATCTCCCGAACGGCATGATGAGGTACGCGGAGCCGGTCTCCTCGAGCGCCCACGCGACCATCTCCGCGGCCCGGTCGAGACCCCACGCCTTCCGGTCGGCCGGCGACTCGAGGTCTGCGAGCCGCCTCAGGTGTTCGGGCGGAACCTCGATGCCAGGTATCCGACCGTCGCTCAGCGACTCGGCGGACCCCAGCGTCGTCAGCGGGAGCACCCCGGGGAAGAGACGCACCGGGCGGTCGCCGACGTCGTCGCGCAGGCGCAGGAGCTGGTCGCGATCGAAGCAGGGCTGAGAGAAAGCGAACTCCGCTCCCGCCTCGATCTTCCGGTCGAGCCATCGGGCCTGCGCCTCGCCCGCGCGCACCGCCGCCCCCGCGCACAGGTCGGGAGCGTCGGCCACCGCGTCGCCGCTAAGGAGTTCTCCGCGCCGGAGCGTGCCCACGAGGCGCAGGAGTTCCACCGAACTCCTGAGATCGGTCACCCGGCGCGCGACGCCCGCGAGGTGCCCCACGCCAGGCGGGTCGCCAGTCAGAGCCAGAAGCCCGTCGAGCCCCAGATCCCAGCACCCGAGCACATCCGCGTGGAGGCGCAGAGCGTTCGATTGGGTCGCGGCCATGTGCGCGATCGCCGGGACGCCCAGCGCGCTCTGGAGCGAGGCGGCGACCACGAACGCGCTTCTGCCCACGCTTGCCGCGGGATTGTCCGGAACGTCGAGGAGATCGGCGCCCGCGGCGACAACCCCGCGCGCGCCCTCCACGATCTCCGAGACGGCCCGAAGGCGGTCGGCGCGGATCTCCACGCTGACCAGCCGTCGGTCGGACGCGATCAGCCTCCGAACGCGGTTCGGGCGCGAGGGGCGGGCCGGCGCCGAGACGTCGGCTTGTGGGACGCGGTCACGCACGCGCGCCCTGCGCGGCCGGACCTGAGAGCCGCCCACGCGCTCGGCAAGGGCGCGGATGTGCGCCGGGGTGGTGCCGCAGCACCCGCCCACCACCGCCGCCCCGGCCGCGACAAGCATCTCGCCGAGTCGCGCCAGATCCTCGGGCTCGAACTCGTATCCCACGGCTCCGCGGATGACGACGGGGTTCCCGGCGTTGGCGGAGGCCGTGATCGGGAGGTCGGTCATCGCGGCGAGGTCGCCGACCATGCGCACGATCTCCACCGGGTGCTGGCAGTTCGCGCCCACGCCGACGGCGCCGGCCGCGACGGCGTCCGCGACAAGGCGTTCCACGCGCGCGCGCCCCGTGGCTCCGGCGCCAAC
>CAZCER010000881.1:0-1830 GCA_964497385.1 uncultured Armatimonadia bacterium
GGGACGACCGACGACGCGACGATCGTCCTGGAGGGGTACGAGGAGGAGCGGCTCGTGATCGAGGTCGATGACATCCGCCTCGCGCCGCGCATTCTCGAGAACGAGGAGGCGGCGGCCTTCAGTGAGGACGGCGCGCGATGACGACCCTCCGCTCTCGGCGGCGAACGCGCGCTTACACATTGATCGAGTTGATCGTGTCCGCCGCGATTCTCGCGATCGGCCTGACCTCGGTGATGCGCACCTTCACGCACGGTGTGGGCGTTGTTGGCCGCAACGAGCGCGCGACGATCGCGGTGAGCCTTGCGCAGCAGCGCCTCGCGGAGGTGCAAGGCCTGTCCGAGTTGACGGACGGGCGCGAGGCCGGCGAGGTCGAGGCCCCGTGGGACCAGTTCCGCTGGCAGACGACGATCGAGTCGATCGACGATCTGCCGACGCACAAACGCGTTTCCGTTTCGATCACGTGGGAGGAGGGCGAGAGCGTGGACGACGTAACGCTCGAGTCGCTCATCCGCATCCCACCCGAAGAGGAGGAGGAGTAGGCACGATGCGCACGCGCGCAAGCGCCCCGCGGCGTCTTCGACGAGCATTCACCCTCATCGAGATGATCACGGTGTGCTTCATCCTCGCGATGGTGCTCTCGGCCATCTTCGCCACCTTCTCCGTGGGGAATCGCTCCGCGGAGATCGTGTCGCAGCGGACCGAGCTGTACCAGACTGCGCGCATCGTCTCCAACCGCCTCTACACGGAACTCTCCTCCCTGTGGGCGCCCTTCCCCGACCCGGAGGCCGCCGAGGTCCAGGGCGACCAGGGCATCGTCCTGCCGGATGACGCCGCGGACGCCTCCCTTGCGACCGACGACGTGAGCGGCCTCACCGCCGACGCGGAGGAGGAGACCGAGACGCCTCCGCTCTACGGTGAAGCCGCCAACTCCGCGCAGGGGCTCTCGTGTTCGATCGAGTTTCTGACCGCGCTGCCGCCCGAGCAACACGGCGAGGTGGCCCGGACCGACGTTGTCCTGCTCACCTACTACGTCGACATGGATCCCACGACTCCCGAAGAGGGCCTCATCCGCGGCGAGAACCGCCTCTTCGATCTCGGGGATTCGGAGGAGACGACGACTTTCGAGGTCGTCTCTCCGCTCGTCACCGAACTCGACATCACTTACTACGACCCCGACAACGCCGAATGGACCGACACGTGGGAGAACACGACTCTCCCGACCGCCGTCCTGATCTCGATCACGGTCGATGACGAGGACGACGACGAGGACGCGATCGTCGTGACGCACACGATCACGTTCCCGCGCCAGCTCGCGCAGGAGATCGGCGCGAGCTTCGCGACCGATGAGACGACCACGATGACGGAGACCGGCGCCGAGCCCGGCGCCGCTGAGATGGGTGGCGAAGGCTCGGGGACCGGCGGTATGGACTACGACGCCCTCATCGACGCAGCGGCGGGGGGTGGGGCGCGGTGAGACGCACGCGTCGCGCGGTCGCCCTCATCTCCGTGCTGTGGGTCCTCGCCGTGCTCGCGGTGATGAGCCTCGGGTTCAGCCTCTCGGTGCGCGTGAACACGGAACTCGCCGGGAACGCG
Organism: uncultured Armatimonadia bacterium; assembly: GCA_964497385.1. Classification (GTDB taxonomy): domain Bacteria; phylum Armatimonadota; class Zipacnadia; order UBA1398; family UBA1398; genus CAZCER01. The sequence goes on from CAZCER010000881.1 coordinate 1,594, forward strand.
GTGCGCGAAGCCCAGGCGCGTGAGTTGGCTCGCGCCGGCCTGGAGATGACGGTGGAGTTGATCGGCGCCGAGCGCGACCTCGGAAAGGACAGCGTCGCCCTGACCGACGAGTGGATGGCCTACACGTCCGAGGACAGAGACTTCTCGATGCGGTACGGGACGTTCAGCGTGGTCGTCTCCGACGAGGCCGGGAAGCTGGACGTGAACACCGCGACCGAGGATGAGCTGTACGCGCTT
>CAZCER010000882.1:0-1820 GCA_964497385.1 uncultured Armatimonadia bacterium
GCCTTCGCGTGGCCGTCGGTGAATGCTAGGTTGCAGACATTGTTGTGCCGAGCCACAAGCCGGTGGCAGTCGCCGAGGTACTCGGGGTCGCCCGCGGAGTAGCTTGGCGAGTCGTAGCCGCTGGGACAGCGGAAGATGCGGTCACCGCCGGTGCAGTCGCCCAGTGCGATCGTGTCGGCGGGCGAGGAGACCTCCGCCAGCGCGGCGGAGAAGTCGTTGTTGTTGGCGGCGCTCATCTCCCCGAAGGGCGCGTGTTTGGGGGTCCCCATGCTCATGCCGTGGCCGTAGTAAGCGTTGAGCCCGTACGATCCGGAGTTCGACCAGGAGTCGATCTGCCACGCGGTCTGGTGGCTGGGGCAGATCGCGATCTGGGTGTTCTTGATGTACGGCTGGTGGAGGCCGATCCAGTGGATGTACCCGGTGCCGTCCCCCAGGCGGCCGGCCCGGGGTGACAGCATCTCGTCCGTGTCCTGCGCATAGGACAGGACCGCGGTGGCGAGTTGGCGGACGTTCGAGAGACACGAGGTCTGGCGGGCCTTCTCACGAGCTTTTGCGAAGACCGGGAACAGGATGGCGGCCAGAATGGCAATAATCGCTATGACGACAAGCAGCTCGATCAGGGTGAAACCACGCGCTCGGGTCATGCTCGCTCCTCTCGCCCCCCGCCCGGGGGGTGGCGATCGCCTGACGGCTTCGGGCGCCGTCCCTGTGGTTGAACTCCCATAGTCCCTCCGAGCCGAGGCCGGCCCGGAACGTCCCAGTCCCCTCACCACACCCCCGATCTTGAGCGCTCCGCGGACTCAGTGGCGCCACGCCTCTCCCTTTCGGGGCGGCGGGCTGGGCGGGACCGAACGCGGCTCCCCGCGCGCCCGGCCCCGCTCGGCTACGGTGGAGGCGCCGTCGAGGCGCGCACCACCAGCGTCGTGCGGAGAAGGAGAGACTGCACGGTCGGCTCCGCCTCGCTCCGCTCGATCATGTTGAGCAGCAGACGCACGGCCTCGCACGCCACTTGCTCGGCGCAGAGGTCGACGGTCGTCAATGCGGGCGACATGTACTGGGCAAGCTGGTTGTCATCGAATCCGGCGACGGAGATCTGGGCGGGGACGTCCAGACCGGCGCTTCGGAAGGCGCCAAGGGCGCCGATCGCGACTTGGTCGTTGCACCCCAGCACCGCGGTGGTGGACGGGTGCGTCTCAAGCATCTCACAGGCCAGCGCCGCGCCGCCGGCGATGTCGGCCGTCCCCGAGAACAAGAGCGGCTGGAGCCCGGCCTCCTCCATCGCCCGGCCGTACCCGTGCTCGCGGCGCCAGGGGACGCGCCACCGGTACTGCGACCCAAGGAAGGCGATCCGTGCATGGCCCATACCGATCAGATGGCGTGTGACCTCGTACCCCGCGGCCTCTTCGTCCGGCATCACCACGGGGATGCGGCCTTCGGGCCGCGCCCCGAGCCAGACGACGGGACAGCCGAGTTCGTCGGAGCAGTCCTGGTAGATCCGCGACTGCTCGGTGGTGCCGAACAGCAGGCAGCCGTCGACCCGGCGGTCGCGCAGACTGAGGAGCGCCTCCCGATAGCCTTCGGGAGCGCCCGTCGGGTCCATGGCCACGACTAGATCAAAGCCGGCCGCCCGCGCTTCGCGGTTCGCGGCGTGCATCACAACGCTGAAGTAGGGGTTCCCGTCCACAGGGGGCACGAGAAGGCCGACGGCGCGCGACCGACCCTCGACCAAGGCTCGCGCAAAGCGGTTGGGTCGGTAGCCCATCTCGTCTGCGATGCGCAGGACGCGCTCGCGGGTCTCCTCTCCGACATCGTCCAGGTTC
>CAZCER010000883.1:0-1820 GCA_964497385.1 uncultured Armatimonadia bacterium
AACCGCCGCAACGCTGACGAGACCGCGCGGAGGTTGGGGTCGGCGCAACCCCCGCTGGCGGGGGGTTATGCGCCTCGACTTTGGCTCTTTGGGGCCGTGGAAGGCAGATGCAAAAAGGAGAGTGAGGTTGTAGGTTGGTATAGAGCAGAGGGTGCTTGCGCATGCCGAAGAAGCGCGGGAAGCCTGTCTGCTCAGGGGCGTCGGGAGATGCTCGGGAGGCTCTGGAGCGTCGGATCCGGGAACTCGAGGCGCGCAACAAGGAACTGACGCTCGAGAACATCGTGTTGCGGCGCGAGATCCAGATCCGCAAGCCTCCGGAGTGCGGCCGTCGAACCGAACTCCGAAACGCACTGGGGGAGATCCTCGACGAGTGGCGCGACGCGTTCGGGCGTGCCAGCGTCTTCACGCGAGCCAAAGACCTGGCCCTCGGCTCTCTCCTGAACCTCGGTCGCCGAACGATCACGGGGACGCTGACCACTCTGGGCCGTCAGTTCGAGGAGTGGAGCGCCGCGTACCGGACGTTCTCAAAAGCGCGCTTCGAGCCCGAGGCTCTCTTCGCCCCGCTCCTCCGGCGTTGCGTCGAGCGCTCGAAGCAGCCGTTCTTCGCGGTCGCGATCGATGACTCGCAGCTCCGCAAGACCGGCAAGAAGATCACCCAAGCGCGGATCCTGCGCGACCCGCTCTCCCCGCCGTATCATGCGAACTTGCGCTGGTGCCTGCGCTTTCTCCAGGTCTCCGCCCTCATCTCTCCGAACGGGTTGTTCGCGCCCGCGCGGGGGATCCCCGTCGCGTTTCGCCTCGCGCCGTCGGTGAAGAAGCCCGGCCGACGCGCTTCGCCCGAGACGTGGCAAGCCTATGAGCGGGAGCGCAAAGAACGCACGCTCGGGCGTCAGGCCGCCGACTTGGTGCGGGAGCAACGCGCCGCCCTGGACGCGGCGCTCGGCGCCGAGACGATGCCGCTTCTGGTCTGCGCCGACGGCGCGATGGCGAACCGCACGTTCCTCCGCGACCTGCCCGACCGCACGGAGTTCCTGGCGCGTGTGCGGGAGGACGCGGCGCTCTTCGCTCCCGCGGACTCCGACGACAAGCGGCGCGTCTATGGCGAGCGCCTCCCCACCCCGAACGAACTCCGAGAGGACCAACGGTTCCGATGGAAGCGCGTCGAGGCCTACGCAGCCGGCAAGCTCCATCGGTTCCGCGTCAAAGACATCGCGCCCGTCCTCTGGAAGCACACGACCCGCCGGCGCCCGCTGCGTCTGATCATCATCGCGCCCCTGCGTTACCGCCCCTCCAAAGGCCATCGCCTGCTCTATCGGAAGCCCGCGTACCTTCTGACCTCGGACCTCCACACCCCCACGGCCGTGTTGCTGCAGACCTACGTCAACCGGTGGGAGATCGAGGTGAACTTCCGCGACGAGAAGACGCTCCTCGGCATCGGTCAGGCCCAGGTCCGCAACCCGAGTGCCGTGGAGCGCGTCCCCGCGTTCGTCGTCGCCACGTACGGCGCGCTCCTGCTCGCCTCACTGGCCGCGTTCGGAAGCGAGCGCACCGGCGACTATCTACCCCTGCCCTGCTGGCGCAAAGACGCTCCCAGACGCCCCTCGACCGAGGACATGCTTGCGCGACTCCGCGAGGAAGCCTGGATCCCCCCGCAAGAAGGCCACTCGCATGCGCCCCACCCACCGCCCGAACCACCCCACGTCACCCACTACGCCCTCAACGCCATGCTCCACACGCGGCGCTGAGCCAACCAAGGACGTCATGTTCCCCCCGACTCAGACGGCGAAGAGCCAAAGTCGAGGCGCATCACCCCCGGGCGG
>CAZCER010000884.1:0-1812 GCA_964497385.1 uncultured Armatimonadia bacterium
GGGGCCGCATCACGAAGACGCGCTGCGGGGTGCGGCGGCATATCATGAGCACGGCGCAGGCCGACGGCTCGTTCGAACTCGCGGGCCTGCCCATGAAGACCCACAACTGGGACGCGCGAACCGAGATCGCCGCATTCGTCGTGGATCCCGAGACGGGCGAGGTGACGTACGCGCCCGACCGCGGCGCACAGGGTTCCAAACGCCTCACCTTCGACGACTTCCTGATCGAGGCGCTGGACACCAAGAAAGACATCGTTCTCTTCCGCGCCAACCAGGTCTCCGTCATCGACACGATCGACCCCGGCCACTTCGGGATCCTCTCGGATGTCCGCGTGCTCGACCAGAAGAGCAAGGCGGCGCCCTACAAGTGGGGCATGGTCAAGCCGTCGTGGATGGATCCGCGTCTTCCCGGCGACCCGGAACCCGCGGTGGTCGTGTACGGCCAGCCCGATACGAGGCTCATCCTGCTCCTGAAGCCGGGCTTCGAGGCGCCGAGGATCTTGCTCCTGAACGCAACCGAGGCGGAGCCCCTCGGCGAGGGCATCGACGTGAACGCCGAGCGCGTCATCTCAAGCCTGGCGTTCCGAGGCGCGAGCGACGTCTGGTGGCTCGACGACGCGCGCATGAAGCGTTTCGAGCGCTTCGGCGTGGGCGACCCCAAGGCGCGCCAGCGCCACGACCTCGCGCGCAAGGCGCTCGACGAGGCCGCGGCCGCCCTCGAGGCGGGGCGGACCAGCGAGTACGTCAGCCTCTCGCGCCGGGCGCTCGCCCTCGAGAACCGCGTCTACCCGCGCGTCGAGGGCACGGCGCGGGATGTGGTCTACGGCGTCATCTTCTACCTCGTGCTGCTGCTGCCGTTCTCGTTTCTGACCGAGCGTCTCCTCCTCGCGGGCCGGACGATCGGCAAGCAGGCCGCGGGGGCGATCGGGATCTTCCTGCTCGTGTTCCTGATTCTCGCGTTCGTGCACCCGGCGTTCCGTGTGACCACGACGCCGCTGATCGTGCTGCTCGCGTTCATCCTGATGGTTCTGGGGGTGCTCGTCGGCGCGGTCATCTTCCGACACTTCGACCAGCAGATGGAGGAGTACCGCTACCAGACGACGGGGCTTCATGACGCCGACATGGCGCGTCTTTCCTCGGCGGCGGCGGCGTTCTCGCTCGGAGTCGGCAACATGCGCCGCCGCGCCACGCGCACGAGCCTCACGTGCTTCACGCTGGTGCTGCTCACGTTCACCGTCATGTCGTTCACGTCGGTGAACACGGAGCAGCGCGTCCGCAAGCTGAAGACGGACACCGTGCCGCTCTACGACGGGGCGCTCATCCGGCAGCCAAACTACGGGCCGTTCTCGGAGTACGCGTACACAGTGCTCGAGGCGGAGATCGGCGGGGCGCACCCAATGTCGCCGCGCTCGTGGACGCTCTCCGAGGGCGGCGCGCTTCGCTCCGAGGTGCCCATTCGCCTGGGAGACGCGGACTACGCGGCCGGGGCGCTCTTGGGCTTGGGCCCCGACGAACCCAAGGTGAGCGGCGTTCCCGACACGCTCATGGGAGAGCGCAGCCGCTGGTTCACTGACGATCCCGAGGACCTGATGACGTGCATCCTGCCCACAAGGATCGCCGAGAGCCTGGGGGTCGACGAGGATGAAGTCGGCGACGCAACCGTCGAGATTCGCGGCGTCGCCCTGAAGGTCATCGGAATCTACGACGGGGACGCGGTCGACGACCTCTGGGACCTCGACGGCGAGATGATGACCCCGATCGACGAGGTCGAGCAGGGCAACCTCCGCCGGAGCGGCAAGCTGGGGCCTGACA
>CAZCER010000885.1:0-1803 GCA_964497385.1 uncultured Armatimonadia bacterium
GCCGGTGGGGGCACCGGCTCGGCCGCTGGAGGCATGGCGCCCTCTCCCGGCGGCACAGGCGGCGGCATGAGCGCCGCGCCGATGGGCGGCGGAGCCGCCATGGGGGCCCCGGCTGGCGCGGAAGCCGCGGCCGGTCCGGCCGCCCCGACTCTCGAGCCGCGGACCGTGCAGGTCGGCGAGGATGAGGATGTCGTCAAGGCCGTCATCGACGGCGGCATGGTGAAGCTGCAGAATCGCGGCGTCGTTCACCTCGCCGGCGTCGTCACCCCCAAGGAGTGCTTCGTCAAGCGCAGCGACTACGCCGCGTACGAGGGCGAGCACGAGCCGGGCGACTGGCGTCGCTTCAACGGCTGGCGCTACTTCTACAACGAGGTCCCGGACGAGTACTGCTACAACGTCGGGGAAGAGGAACTCCGCCTCTTCGTGCACAAGACCGTCGTGAACAAGGTCGTCCAAGTGACCGAGTTGGGCGAGTACACCCTCTCGAACGGAAACACCATCCCCGATGTGGAACTCACCTTCACGCGGCCGCAGATCCTCGTGACCGACAGCACCGACCCGATCAACCTGAACGAGATGGTCATCGCGGAAAGCCATAACCTCGGCCTCCTCGATTGCCGCTGGAACGACGGTTACCCGACTCCCTACGACATTCACACTCAGGCCTGGTCCGGCAAGCCGGCCGAGGACGACGACACCTGGACCGAGCAGCCCCGCAGCGCCTACAGCAAGCGCAAGGCGCCCGCCGGCGTCTCGGGCAATCGGCCCGCTCCGGACGCCGACCCGATGGTCCGGCCGGGAGCCCGCAACTCCGGGCAGGGCGCTTGCCCCATGGGCGGGGACCACGTCTGGGGTCTGCCCGACGCGAACGGCGCGCGCACGTGCGTGAAGTGTGAAGCGTACCGCTAGAGTCAGAAACCGCATGCACACCCCCGGCCGGTGACGACTTCGTCGCCGGCCGGTTCTGTTGCGGGGGACGCCCTCGAGGGACGGAGTGCATCATGGATCGAAGGCAGTGGCTCGGCGCGATGGGAGGGGCTTTCATGGTGGGCCTGGACGGGGCGAGGGGCGACGGCGAACGCTCCACCAGGCTGCCCCACTGGGTTGGGCCCGAGTTGGGATGCTGGTTCTGGCGTGAGCGCGAGTTTGAGCCGGACGGCTACCGCGCGTCCGCCGACCTCCTGGCGGAGCACGCCAACTACTCCATACTCACCACAAGCATTCGCGCGCCTCTTGTCGAGGTCACCCAGCCCGCCGTCCATGATCAGATCGCCGCCGCGGCTCGGTACGCTCTGGACCGCGGCATGCGCGTGGCGATGGACCTCGATGTGCGACTCGCTAGAGAGGCGTTTCGGGCTCGCTACCCGGATGAACTCCAAGAGATGCTCCGGCTGCGCACGGCCGACGCTCCGGCCGACGGCGCCGAGGTCCGGGTGCGGATCGTGAGCGAGGACTTGAACGATCACTACACGGGCCGCACGACGCACTACATTCCGCTTGCGGGTCGCGTGGAGCGCGTGTACCGCTACCGACACGCGAACGGCGTTGTCGCGGCGGGCTCGGCGGAAGACGTCACCGCGGAGTGCGCGGTCGTGGAGGCGTCCTCGGCGGCGGTGGAGGTTTCGGTCCCGGCGGGCGTGGTGAAGCCGGGCGACCGCGTCGCCCTTCTCGCCGTCTTCACCCATCTCACGCCGGACGTGTTCGCGCCGCACCTCCTGTCGTTCCAGCGCGAGATCCTCGAAAGCTACGCCGACATCCCTCTCGCCGGCGCTTGCAAGGACGAGTGGGGCTTCCCTCCCTGCT
>CAZCER010000886.1:0-1794 GCA_964497385.1 uncultured Armatimonadia bacterium
TGCGCCAGGAGGCTACCGAGCGACCGATGAGTTTCCCCAGGACCAACCTCGGCGTGACCGACGTGTCCCGCCTCGCGATCGGCACGAACACCTTCTACGGCTACTCCCACTTCTCCGTCGCCAAGGACCGCTGGCTGCGGGAGTACTTCACGCATGACCGCATCTACGAGGTGCTGGAGTACTGCGCCAAGCGCGGCCTGAACGTGACGATCGCGATGCAGCGCAAGGACTACGCCGACCTTCTCGCCGAGGTCGAGCGCAACACCGGCGTGCGCATACGCTACATCGCCACGCCCGGCGGCGCGACGCTCGAGGAACTCAAAGCGGGCATCCGCGAGGCCGCCGACATCGGGTGCGAGTACTGCTGGCCGCACACGAGTTGGACGGACGTGCGCGTGCTCCCCGCCGAGAACCGCATCCACGAAGGCCCCGAGGCCATCGCCTACATCCGTGAGTGCGGCATGATCCCCGGCTGGAGCACCCACCGCCCCGAGACCGTGATCGTCTCGGACCGAAACGACTACGACGTCGCGGGCTACGTGCAGATCCTGAACTCCATCGGCTTCCTCTGCCAGGTCGAGACCGACTGGTGCGCCGGCGTCATCCGCGGCGCGAAGCACCCCTGCGTCTGCATCAAACCCCTTGGCGCCGGGCGGATCCTCCCCCCCACCGGGCTTCCGTACGCCTACGCGAACTGCAAGCCCGAGGACACCGTGTGCATCGGGATGACCTCGGTGTACGAGGCCGAGGAGGACATCGAGATCGCCCTCGCCTCCATCGAGCGCAGGCAGGCGGAACTCGAACTCCAGGTGACGCGCAGCAAGGCCGCGCTGGTCTCGTAGCTCCGATGCAGCACAGCCGACTTACAGGTCGCGCCCTACAGGATGTACCGGGCCACGTCGTCGTCCTTGAGTACCTCGGAGAGCTTGTCCTGGACGTAGTCCGAGCTCACCAGCACGGTCTCTCCGCGTCGCTCCGGAGCCTCGAAGCTGATGTCTTCGAGCACGCGCTCGAGCACCGTGTGGAGTCGGCGCGCCCCGATGTCCTCCGCCTGCTCGTTCAGGAGCTGCGCCGTCCGGGCGATCTCGCGCAGGCCGTCGTCCGAGAAGTCGAGGGTGACCCCCTCGGTGCGGAGCAGCGCCGTGGCTTGTTTGGTGACCGCGTTCTCCGGCTCCGTGAGGATCCTCACGAAGTCGTCCTCCGTGAGGGATTCGAGTTCCACCCGGATCGGGAGGCGCCCCTGGAGTTCGGGGATGAGGTCCGAGGGCTTCGAGATGTGAAACGCCCCCGCGGCGATGAAGAGCACATGATCGGTCTTCACTGAGCCGTGCTTGGTCTGGACGGTCGAGCCCTCCACGATGGGCAGGATGTCGCGTTGCACGCCCTCGCGCGAGACGTCGGGGCCGCTTCCCCCCGTGCCCCGTCCGGCGACCTTGTCGATCTCGTCGATGAAGATGATGCCGCCCTCCTCGGCGCGCTCGATCGCCTCGCGGCGCACCTCGTCCATGTCGAGCAGATTCCTGGCTTCCTGCTCCTCCATGACCTCGATCGCCTCGCGAATCGTGACCTTCCGCCGCTTCTTGCGCGAGGGCATCATCGGGCCGAGCACCTCGCCGAGGTTCGGGAAGCTGACCTCCTCGAAGCCGGCCTGGCTCGAGAGGACCTCCATGATGGGCCGGCCGGTCTCCTCGATGGTGATCTCGACCTCGCGGTCGTCGAGAACTCCCTCACGGAGCTTCGCGCGGAGGCGCTCACGAATCCGCTGGACGCGCTCCTCCTCGTCCGAGGGCTTCG
>CAZCER010000887.1:0-1792 GCA_964497385.1 uncultured Armatimonadia bacterium
CGATACGCCGGCCAACCCCAGGCCGGCTACTCGGGGTGAGCGGTCGGCGGTGCTCGGAGTGCGGGAGGGAATCGGCGCGACGCGGGGACGCGTCGCCTACCCGGGTGTTGCGAACGCGACGGAGGGCGGGACTGGCTGGGCGGCCCCTCGATACGCCGGCCAACCCCAGGCCGGCTACTCGGGGTGAGCGGTCGGCGGTGCTCAGAGTGCGGGAGGGAATCGGCGCGACGCGGGGACGCGTCGCCTACCCGGGGGTTCGAGCGGGCAAGGATGCGCGGACTCCGGGGCGGCGGATGTGCTACAACTAGGGAAGCGCAACCCGATGGAGCGCCGTGGGCGTGTGGTTCGTCCGAAGCGACGAGGAGAGTGATCCTGTTGATGCGACGGTTCGGTCTGGCCCTACTGCTGCTGGTTCTTCTCGCACCGCTTGCGCGCGCGCAGGATGAGGCGCCCGACTACGAGGCTCTCGCCGCGACCTACGAGTACGACGCCGATCTGCCGCTCGAAGTGGAGACGGCCGAGGAGATCGTCGCGGATGGGCAGCTTCGGAGGATCGAGTTCTCGAGCCACCACGACGAGCGCGTGCCCGCGGTGGTGGGGTTGCCCTCGTCCACCCAGTTCGGGGAGGGGCCGTACCCCGCGATCGTGTTCGGGCACGGGCTTGGCGGATCCAAGGACGATGCGACGTACCGCCTGGTGGCCCAGCTTCTTGTGGCGAACGGGTACGCCCTCATCATGATCGACTACCCCCTCCACGGGGAGCGGCAGCCCGCCGAGTTGGAGACCCTGATGGCCGACCTCGACGCCATCACCCCCGAGCAGGCCGCGCAGTGGATCCAGGCGATCGGCGAGGCGGCGGTGCAGACGGTGCTCGACCAGCGCCGCGCGGTCGACTACCTATGCACGCTCGAACAGGTCGATCCGGAGCGCATCGGCTATGTCGGGCTCTCGCTCGGCGCGATTCTCGGGTCGGTGCTCTCGGCCGTCGATGACCGGCTCGCGTGCTCGGCGCTCGTCGTGGGCGGGGCGGATTGGAAGCTGCTGCTCGAGAACACCCAGATCGCGCGCTTTGGCGACGCCGTCGCCGCGGGACAACTGGACATCGAGGCACTCGCGGGGAAGATGGCCGTGAGCGACCCCAAGTACTTCGCCCCGCACATCCAGTGCCCGCTCCTACTGCTCTTCGGTGGCAAGGACACGATCGTCCCGTACGAGATCTGCGGGACGCTGCTCGCGGAACTCGCGCCGGAGCCGAAGACGATTCATGTGTTCGAGAACTCGGGTCATCTCCTGGAGGCGCCGGGCGACCAGTTCGCGGCGCTCAGGATGCTGCAGCAGTGGCTCGGAGAGCGGCTCGCGGAGGAGAGGTAGGCCGAGGAGGGCTCGCGATGCCCGAACGCAGCGCGCATCCGGCTCGGTACGCCGAGTCGTTGCCCGATGGCCGCGTGCGGTGCCTGTTGTGTCCCCATGGGTGCGTGATCGCGGATGGCGAATCGGGGCGCTGCGGAGCCCGGCGGAACGAGGGCGGAGCCCTCGTCGCATCCAGCTATGGTCTGTGCCTCAGCGCCGTGATGGACCCGATCGAGAAGAAGCCGCTCTGGCACTTCCACCCGGGCGCGTCGGTCCTCTCCGTCGGATCGTGGGGCTGCAACCTCAGTTGCCGGTACTGCCAGAACCATGAACTGAGCACGGCGCGCAGCGGGGGCCGCTACATCTCGCCGGAGGAGTTGTGCGACGCGGCCGCCGCGGAGCGCGGGAATCTGGGAGTGGCGTTCACCTACAACGAGCCGCT
>CAZCER010000888.1:0-1782 GCA_964497385.1 uncultured Armatimonadia bacterium
CCCGGCGCCACGGCGGCATGTGTAACCCGTCGCGATGCGGCCGGGGGAGTAGTCGTCCCGTCGGAACCCGCTGTTCTCCATGCCAAGCGGCTTCAGGATGCGCTCCTCCACATACTCCTCGTAGGGGACGCCGGCCGCGCGGGAGAGCGCGATCCCGAGCAGCGCGAGCCCCACGTTCGAGTACTTGTTCTTCGTGCACGGGACGATGCGGACGCCGGCCTCTGCGGCGAGGCGGATGCAGTCCTCCTCCTTCGGGAACTCGTCCTCCCCGAAGTAGTCCATGTCGAGGTCGCGCGGGATCCCCGCCGAGTGGGAGACGACACGCCGAAGAGTGACCGGTTGGGGGTCGCGATCGGGCGAGGCCGGCTTGTACTCCGGCAAGTGCCACTCGAGCGGGTCGTCGAGGCGGACCTTGTTCTCCTCGCGGAGCTGCATCAACATCGTCGCGGTGAAGACCTTCGTGATCGACGCGACCCGGCAGACCATGTCCGGCGCGGCGGGCCGCTGGGACTCCAGATCCGAGAGCCCGGTCCCCATCGACCAGACGGTCTCCTGATCGTGGACGACGGCGGCTGCTATGCCCGGAACACCTTGCTCGGCGCGAGCCGCCTCCAGATCCTCGCGCACGAGGTCGAGCGCGGCTCCGAACTCGTTGTTGTGAATGAGGTCCATGGTCAACGTCCCCTTCATCCGGATGCCGCGGCGAAACCGCGTCTGACGCAGCCGCTTCGCCCGAGTTGCCCCATGCCCTGCAGGCGACTGACGTTCCGTCGCGAAGACGGGAGGATCAGACGGCGCTCGAGAACGCATCGACAGCGGGCGCGTGTGATCTCAGACAATGAGAGGGACGGTTCGCGCCATGTGGTGGCTCACGCTCGGAGCGCTTGCCGCGGGGGCGGCGCAGGGGGGGCAGGCCCTGGTGCGGCCCGGGCCCGACGGACCCGTCTTGTGGGGCGTCGAAGGCGGCGTCCACTTCACCGTCTGGCCGCACGATGTGGCGGGTTCGCCGCGCGCCGGCGGCCCGCGCGGGCTTCTGCGCGTCGGCTATCCGATCCTCGAGGACGGCGGCGTCTGGCTCGTGAACTTCATCGCGATCGAGCCCATCGTGCGCGGGGAGGCGCACCGATCGTTCAGCGAACTCGAGCCGAGCGCCTCGGACGGCCAGCCGGGCAAGCTCATCGAGGTCGGCCCGCCGCCAGGGTCCGAGTGGGCGCCGACCGAGTCGGAGCCCGTCTATCCGGGACTCGTCGAGGACCTTGGAGAGGGCGCCTCGCAACTCACGGTCTGCCTCCGGGTCGAGCGCTTCGCCTCGGGCGCTCACGTCCGTGTGCTCGCCTCGTTTCGGACCGATCGGCCCGATGAGCTGGATCTGCGCGCCTACACGGAAGACGGCTCCGCGCCGCTTGCCGCCTGCGTCCTCACCGCGACGATGGGCAACTACGAACGCCTCCGCGAGTTGCACCTCGCCGACCGCATCGTCACGGCGGGGGAGCTGTACGGGGACCACCAAGGCAGCGACTTCGCGCCCCACACGCGGTTCGGCCTCGCGGAACTCGCGCGCACCCCCGACGGCGGAGTCCTCGTCGCGGCGACCACCGATGAGGAGGACCCGTCAGCGACCGTTCCCGACCCGGCGCGAGGGTGGTTCTGGTACTACCCGGGCACGAAGCTCACCCAGTACTGGCGGAAGCACCCGGACACCCTTCAAGAGGAGCTGTACGCAACGGTGAACGCCCGCCGCGTGTACTGGGCCTCGGAGTGGCCGATACCGGGCGGGGTGTC
>CAZCER010000889.1:0-265 GCA_964497385.1 uncultured Armatimonadia bacterium
ATGGACGGCTCCGACATGCGCAAGCTGCCCTGGGACGTGCTGATCCTCATCGCAGGCGGCCTCTCGCTCGGGGTCGCGGTGCAGAAGACGGGGCTTGCCGAGTGGCTCGTCGCTCTCTTGCCGATGGGGTCGCTCGGGCCGCTCGGGCTCGCGCTCGGGCTCTCGTTTCTCACCATGGCCCTCGCCAGCTTCATGAGCCACACGGCGGCCGCGAACATCCTCATCCCCATCGAGCTGGAGATCGCGTCCGTCGACGGAGCCGTGC
>CAZCER010000889.1:275-1779 GCA_964497385.1 uncultured Armatimonadia bacterium
AACATCCTCATCCCCATCGTTCTCGGCGTCGGGCTTCAGGATCAGGTCGGGATCGCCGTGCCGGTCGCGCTCAGCGCCTCAACGGCGATGTGCATGCCCATCTCCACGCCGCCGAACGCCATGGCCTTCGCGACGGGCCGCGTCGAGGTCCGGGACTTCCTCCAGGGAGGCCTGTTGGTCGGACTCCTGGGGCCCGCGATCACCGTCCTCTGGGTGCGGTTGGTCGTGGGGTTGGGGTCGTAGTGATCCTTGCCCGGATCAAGCGGCGCCGGTACGGCATGGAGGGGTCGCATGGGGTCGGGCGGGGCCCCATTCGCACTCGGACGGAGGTGCCGGAGGCTGGCTTTCGAATCGCTAGACGGTCGCTCGGCGGCTGAACGGCCAAATCGATGCACTGGGGGCCATTGATGCTCTGTCCAGTCTGCCTGGGCAACCATCGGTTCCGGCTCGAAGCGACCGACAAGGCGAACGAGCCGTCTTACACGTGCGCGGAGATCGGCGAGCCGGTCCCGCCGAAGTACGTCTGGGAGTACCGGTCGGCGCCGCCGGTCGTCGTAAGCGCGGTGGGCTTCCGCGGCCACGGGAAGACCGTGTACTTCGCCTCCCTCTTCTACACCCTCGAGCGGCTCGCGGCCACGAGCTACTGGCCCGGGTTCTACACCATGTCGCTCAACGACGAGAGCGTGCGCACCGTCAAGGAGAACGTGGCCCTGCTCGATCAGGGGCACCTCCCCGACTCCACGCCCAAGAACTTTCCGAAGCCGACGATCATCCGAATCGACAACCTGCCGACGCACCGGGACGGCACTCTTCTCTGCTACGACACCGGCGGGGAGGCGTTTGAGCGCGCGGAGGACATCGGCCGCTACGCGCGCTTCGTGCGGCGCGCCCGCACCGCGATGCTTCTCATCAGCGTGCCCGACCTCGAGGTCCCCGCTCGGGAGATGCACCAACTGCTGAACACCTACGTGCTTGGGATGGCGCAACTCGGCGGGAACACCACGGAGCAGGATCTGGTGATCGTCTACACCAAAGCCGACCAACTCCGCGCCGAACTCGACGAGTGGGAGGATCTCCGCGACTACCTCATGGGCGGAACGGTCGAGGGGCTCCGGGACATGACCGGGTACATCCGCGCCATGCGCCGGGCCTCAACCCAACTGCGCCGGTTCACGTTCGAGAAGCTCGACGCGCAGGGCTTCCTCAGCCTCGCGGACTCCAACTTCCGGAGCATTGAGTTCAGCATGATCTCCGCGCTCGGCTCCAAGCCCGAAGGCGCCACGCTGCCCGTCCAGATCGTGCCCCGTCGGGTCATGGACCCGCTCCTCTGGCTCATGGAGCGCTCGGCCCCCCCGTGGCAGAGGTTCCTCAGGAGACGGTAGCGGGGCGCCAGGGCTGGTCGCGGAGGGCCGGTTGGGGTCCTCCCGCTCCTTCGTCGCGGGTCCTCCCCATGCGGCCCCTCCGAGCGGCGGGCGAGCGCGAGACGGCGTCGGCGCGGACCGGG
>CAZCER010000890.1:0-1764 GCA_964497385.1 uncultured Armatimonadia bacterium
GCTTGCCGCGCGCGCGCGCGTTTCTCTAGAATGTAGGCTTCTTTCCCCCGCGGCTCGATCCGCCGTGAGGATCGTCAGTCCGGAGCCGCGCGCGAGCGGTGCGCGCCGACAGGAGATGTCCGAGACATGGCCGACTACATCCAGGAGATCGCGGCGCTCGTGGCGCCCCACCTTCCCGTCACGGAGGCGGAGGCGGCGGAGCTGATCGCGGTGCCGCCGGATCCGGAACTCGGCGACTACGCGATCCCGTGCCACAAGTTCGCGAAGGAGCTGAAGAAGGCGCCGGTCGCGATCGCGTCGGAACTCGTGGCGAACGTCACCGCAGAGCCCCTCCCCGAGCGCATTCTGAGCGTGCAGGCCGCCGGCCCGTTCGTGAACATCACGCTGGATCCGGTGCGCCGGGCGCGGACGGTGCTTCACGCCGCGCGGGAGGCCGGCGCGGCGTACGGCGGCGGCGACGAAGGCGTGGGCAAGACCCTGGTGATGGACTACTCGCACCCGAACATCGCGAAGCCGTTCGGCATCGGCCACCTGCGCTCGACGGTCATCGGAGCGGCCATCTACCGGCTGCATCGGGCGCTTGGGTGGAAGACGGTAGGCGTGAACCATCTCGGTGACTGGGGCACCCAGTTCGGCAAGCTCATCACCGCCTACAAGAAGTGGGGCCAGGGCGAACCGCGCGAGCAGACGATCGAGCAGCTCTACGACATGTACGTGCGCTTCCACAAGGCCGCCGAGGACGACCCGGCGCTCGACGATGAGGGCCGTGCCTGGCACAAGCGTATGGAAGACGGCGACCCGGAGGCGCTCGCGCTGTGGGAGGGCTTCCGCGAGGCGAGCTTGACGGAGTTCAAGCGCATCTACGCTCGCCTGAAGGTGGACTTCGACTCCTGGAACGGCGAGAGCTTCTACCGCGACAAGGTCGCCCCCGCGCTTCAGCTCGCGATCGACAAAGGCGTCGCGAAGGAAGACGACGGCGCCTGGATCGTGGACCTCAAGGAAGATCAGCTCGGCGTCTGGCTCCTCCGGAAGTCCGACGGCGCCACGCTCTACGCCACGCGCGACCTTGCCGCCGCGATCTATCGGGCGGAGACCTATCGCTTTGACCGGCTGCTCTACGTGGTGGGCGCGACGACCACGTCCGACTCGATGAGCAACCTCTTCTGGACGGTGCTGCGCGACCCCGAGATGCTCGACCGGGCCCGCGCCGACGCCGACCTGCGGGCCCGCATCGTGCACGAGCTGCTGCGGTGGGAGCCCCCGGTCGCGCTGCTCCCCCGCGTCGCCACGCACGGCGGGGAGATCGGCGGTGTGACGATCCCCGCCGGTGGGATGCTCCTCTGCGGGATCGCATCGGCGAACCGCGACGAGGCGGTGTTCGCCGAGCCCGACCGGTTCGACCCCGACCGCGAGCAGGGCGAGCTGCTCACGTTCGGCTTCGGCAACAAGTTCTGCCCCGGGTCGCACATGGCCCGCCAGCAGCTCGAGGCCGCGCTCGGCGTGGTCCTCGAACGGCTCCCGAACCTGCGCCTCGTCGCCGCCGATCCGCCGTCGGGCGCCATCCTCCGCCGCACCGAGCGGCTCGAGGTCGCCTGGGGCTGACGCCGGTCAGCGCTCCAGCCGGAACCGGTCGCCGTGCGCGGCGACGTAGTCGTCGATCGCGGCCAGTCGGGGTGTACGGCCACCGATCGTGCCGTCCAGGAACGCGGTCGTCGCCTCCACCACGCCCGCGAAGTACGGCGACGCGGGGTCACGGTACGGCGG
>CAZCER010000891.1:0-1534 GCA_964497385.1 uncultured Armatimonadia bacterium
CCCGCCGCGCGCCACTCGCGCACGCGCCCGCGCACCCGGTTCACGAGCGCGAGTTCGAACCCGGCCGGGTACTCGCTCGACGGCTCGAAGAGCCCCGGCCGAGGCGTCCATGGCGTCCTCTGGTTGCTCGGAGGGAACGCGATGGACGGTCGCCGGCCCTCACGCAGTTCGGGAGGGGCGCCCGACTGGATGTACCAGTGCTTCGCGGGCTCCTCGTACGGGGAGTTGAGGATCGGCGTCGGGACCTCGAAGCTCTCGTGCTCCGGGATGTGGCCGCTCATGCCTCCACCGCCTCGGCCAGCTTCCTCACGACCACCAGTTCGTTGCCGCGGTCGTCGATGACCTTGACCGCGATCTGCCCGTGCTCGCCCGCGTCGAAGGCGGCGCTCACCGTCCCCGACAGGTGGTCCCACACCGAATCCTCGAACTCCGCCTTCAGGGCGCGCTTCAGCGCATCCCAGGCGCCGGTGCGAGGGAAGAACGCCTGGCACACGTGGAAGCAAAGCCCGTTGTAGTCGGTGTCGAGGAACCACGCGGGCACGTCGTCGCCGCCGAGCGCCTCCAACTCCTGGGAGGCGGGGTCGAAGACATCCAGGCCCACCAGTTCCACCTCGTACCGGCCGTCCGCGTTGCGGCGTAGCTTCACGTCCGGCAGCCCGCAGACGCTGAAGATCTGCGAGGAGCGCATGTTCTTCAGGAGGTCGCCCATCAGGATGTCGGGCGTTGCCTGAATGTAGGTGGCTGGCACGCCCGCCGTCGGCTCACAGTCCTCGACGAGCTTCCGCGCGTTCGGGTGGATGGCGAAGCCGATCACGTAGAGGTGCGCGTAGCTCTTCGCGTAGGCCTCGCGCGCCGCCTCGAAGACGGCGTGCTCGCTCACCGCGCCGTGCGCGGGGCCGAAGACCACGGCCACCGCCGCCCCGTCCTCCGTCGCCGCCTCCGCGTGCAGCCCGAGCGACCGCGCCACAGGCCGGACGTTCCGGAGCGCGAGCTGCTGGTTGCCCGTGAGGCGCAGGACCGGGCTCGCGCGCAGAATGCGGATCATCCGGTCGGCATGGCTCTCGTCGTCCTCGCCGCCGTGGTCGCCGGCCGCTTGCGCGGAGAGCCCGGCGTCTTCGAGGTCCATCGCCGTGGGGATCATCGCCTCCACCGCGAACGGGCCCGTTACGCGCACGTAGCGCTTGTCCTCCTCGGGGCGGTCGACGAGCACCTCGGTCTCCGGCTCTTCATCGTTCGCGATGCTCTTCAGGGTGACGTGCGGGACGATGCCGCCCACTTCCTCACCCTTCCGGTTCCGCTTCCTCTTGTAGACGAAGCCCCCGGCGGGCCCCCGCCGCTCATCCTGGAGTTCATGGTACCTGTAGGTCGCGGTGAGCAGACGCTGCCGCGCGAGAGCAAGCGGGACGCGACTCACATCGGTCGTGATCCACCGTCTGCCCCACTGCTCCGCGACGTAGGCGGTGGTCCCGCTTCCACAAGTCGGATCGAGCACCAGGTCGCCGGGATCGGACGTCATGAGGAGGCAGCGCTGAAC
>CAZCER010000891.1:1544-1764 GCA_964497385.1 uncultured Armatimonadia bacterium
TGTTGGTCCAGTCGTTCCCTATTCGTCTGTACGGGAACTCGTCGAAGTAGGAGATCCAGCGCAAGCTGTTGCCCACGCCAACGGCACGCCCTTTGTCGGCGACTCGCTGGGTACCGTCTGCGCGCACAGTCCAGTGTCTCCCCCTCGGGGGCAGGAACGCTTTGCCCTGCCAGATGACGGGAGTTCCAGAGTCGGGGCTTGCTCCTTGTGAGTCAGTCGG
>CAZCER010000892.1:0-1753 GCA_964497385.1 uncultured Armatimonadia bacterium
GGACCGGCCTCTTGACGCGGGCGCCTGTGGCCGGATCCCGTTCGGTGTACTCCGTGCAGCACCCTAACCACAGTTCGTAACCGACGCGGAACCGCACGATCGGATCGTCTCCCAGGTCGCGCCATCGGGTTGCGACCGCCTGCAGCGGTCTCCCGGTGCTCTCGTCATGCAGCGCTCCGTCGGGTGTGTGTCGCCACGGGAGTGGTTCGAGCATGGCCTCCAGAGCGCGCCGATCCTGATCGGGCAGTTGCGACAGCCGTCCTTGCCAGCGGTCACGAAACAGCTCCGCGCGCACCGGCAGTTGCGCGAGCACCTCCTCGTAAGCCTCGAAGCAGTCGCCGACCAACGCGTCCGTTTGCGCCGCCAACTCCGGAACAGCCGCTCGGCGAGCCTCGGCCGCCAGCGCTCGACTCAGCCTCTCGTTCGGATCGCTCCCATCGGCGGTCCAGACATACGCCGCCCGTTGGGGATCCCACCGGGGCGCGGCCCACGAGGACGCGAGGAGCGCCGCGATCACCTCGCTCGATGGCGCTGCCCCGCCCCGCGCGAGCACGAGACGGGCGCCAAGGTCATCTGAGATCGGCAGGTCCACGCCCTCGAGTTCGCCGGCCCGCCGTACCACCTCGCTGACGGTGAGCCCGTGGAGTTCCGCCAGCGCAACGGTGCGCCCCGACTGGGCGAGGGCGCGCTGGAGGGCGGGTACGCCTCCGAGGCCGATCGCCTCGGGTGGGCGCCAGCCTGTGGCGGCCGGCCGCCACGCCGGGAGTTCCGCCCGCACCGGCTCATTCGACCACACGATCAAGCCGTCATTGCCGACCTGCGCGAGAGTGGGGGGCATCGTCCAGCGTAGGAACAGGACGCCCGCCCACGCGCCTCCGTCCGCGGGGGCCTGGTACAGCTCGAGTCCCGGACACGGACGCACTCGCACGAAGAGGTGCACAGCCGTGTCCAGGCCGGGGGCGGATCGCGGCCCTGCGGGGGTCTCCACCGTGAGGGCCTCGACGATTGCGTCGCGCTCGCCGGTGACGTTCATCGTCGCGCCCTCGCACACCCTCCTCCGCGCATCCGCCGAGAGGGCCTCAAGGAGAAGACGGGCCCCTCGTCCGGCGTTCCGGACGTCCTCCCCGACGATCTCGGGGGCGGTAGGGACAACGGGCCCACTCGGCGGGCAGGCATACCCGACGCCCCCCGCCGTTGCGGCGAGAGTTAGCCTGTTGTCGGGCAACGGCGACGCCAGGCGCGCCTCGAGACGGCCCCAGGGATCCGCCCTCACCTCCGGGGAGTCGGGGAGAACGCAGACGAAGGGGCCGTCGGCGGGGACCGCAGCGAGTACGGAGCATGCGTGCACACAGGCGCAGAGCACGACGATGGCGCGCGACGCCACGCCGGAGGAGTGGGTGCTCATGGTCATGGCCTCCTGGTACTTCGGCGCGTGAGGCGCGCGCCCGTACATGCACACGCACGCGCCCTGCCAAGCGGGGCCCGTGCGCGGCATAGCTGATCTCGAAAGCCTGCCGCCTACTGCCGCAGGATCAGTTGCTCGTGGCCACGATCGTCCGAGCCTCAGACAGGTAGCCGTCGTTGGCCTTCTGAGTCCCGGCGTTGTTCGCCGAGACGACTAACTGCGCGTCCCAGCCGGCCTCAGCGTCCTGCGGCACGTACACCTGCGCGTTCCACCCGCCGAACAGCCCCTGGATGAAGTAGAGGACGGGCGCTGGCTGGTCATCGCTCTGGATGCTCGCGGCGTAGGTCC
>CAZCER010000893.1:0-1103 GCA_964497385.1 uncultured Armatimonadia bacterium
GCGATCGCGGGCGACGCCGAGCGGGTGCGCGCCCGCGTCTCGCGGCTGCTCGAGGAGGACCTCGGTCTTGTCGGTCCGGCGCAGGCGCTCGAGCGCCTGCGCGACCCGAACGCGGACATCACGGCCAAAGCCCGACGCGGCTCGGCGACCCTCGCCCACCGCCTCGATCGCGCGTGGAGGATCCTTGACGCCACGACGGCCACCACCGAGGAGGAACTACGTGGGCCGTTCGATCAGGTCCGCGCCGAGACGGCCGAGGCCGCGCGCGTAGCCGCGGACCTCGAGCGCGGTCTCCGGCCCTACGACGTCCGACCCGGCTCCTATCTGTTGGCGCACTGGTCGGAGGTCGATGGCTCGGCCCAGCCCTACGGCCTCTATGCGCCCGACTCCTACTCCGACGCGCGCGGGGCCGGGCTCGTGCTGATGCTCCATGGCTGGAGCGGCGCGGCGAACGCCGGCATGGGCGCCCCCGGCGGGGACGCGGACCCTCTGCACGCCGAGGCGCGAAAGCGCGGGTGGCTTGTCCTCTACCCGTTCGGTCGCGGCAACAACGACTGGCGCGACGCCGGCGAGACCGACCTTCTCGACCTGCTCGACGAACTCGCGCTCCTCTACAGCATCGACCCGAGCCGCGTCTACCTCGCGGGCGTCTCCATGGGCGGCCGCGGGACCTGGCGGCTCGCGGCCCGACACCCCGACCGCTGGGCCGGGATCATCCCCATCGCCGGCGCCTCCAAAGGCCAGATCTGGACCGTGTGGGAGGAGGAGCGTCTCGCACCGAACTACCTGAACGTCCCCGCCTACATCGTGCACGGCGCGAAGGACGACACCGTCCCCATCGAGGACGCTCGCGCGATGTACCGGAAGATGCTCGAGCGCGGCTACGACGTCGCGCTACAGGAGTACTCCGAGCGCGGTCACGAGGGCTTCGGCGACTTCTCCCCCACCCTCTTCGCCTGGATGGACTCCCACAAGCGCGACCTCTGGCCGCGGCGCGTGCGCTACGCCACCGAGTGGCTCCGATGGCCGGGCGCGTACTGGGCCCGCATCGACGGGCTTGCGCGCGAGGGCGCGCCGGCGGCGCTCGACGCGGAGATCGCCGG
>CAZCER010000893.1:1113-1753 GCA_964497385.1 uncultured Armatimonadia bacterium
GCGCGTCGAGGTCCACACCGAAGGCGTCACACGGTTCACGCTCAAGCTTGCCGAGCACCCGCTGCTCGACGCCCGCCGCGTCGTGACGGTCGAGGTGGACGGCTCCAGGGCTTTCCACGGCTACCTCCCGCCATCGGGCGCCCTCAGCTTCGCACGCGAAGACGGCCTCTGGAGCACCGGCGAGTACGCACTCGTCGAGACGGGTCCGGCTCCTCCCAAGTCGCCCTTCGTCTGCGGACCGATGCGTCGCGCGTACGGCGATCGCTTCCGCCTCGTATTCGGCACGCGGACCTGGGACGATGCGCGCATCCTCGCGGCGTACGATATGGCTCGCCGCGCCTCCGACCGCTGGCGGGAGTGGATGTGGGGCGAGAACCGCCCTCTTCGCGACACGGACCTCGCGCCGGAGGCCGCCGGAGACGGATCGCTCCTCCTTTTCGGCGGGCCGGACCTGAACCTCGCCGCCCGCCCGGTCACCGAGGCGCACCCCGAGTGGCCCTGGGGCGACTTGACGGGCAAACTCAGCTTTCCGAACCCCGCGAACCCGGCGCGCCTCTCGGTCGTCTTCGCCGCCCCCACCGGCCGGGCGCTGACCGACGTCGGGCAACTGGGGAACATCTGGCCCCTCCCGCCCGTCCCG
>CAZCER010000894.1:0-1752 GCA_964497385.1 uncultured Armatimonadia bacterium
GGCCCGTAAGCTGCTCCGAGGTCGCGAGCAGGGAGTCGATCTCCCCCGTGATGCGGTCCACCTCGGCCTGCAGTTTCGCGGTGAGCGCCTTCTGACGCTCGGTCTCCGCCGCGATGCGCGTCTGGGCCTCTTGGATGCGCTTCTTGTCTTCCTCAAGGCGCGTGCGCTGCTTCTCGAGGTCTAGCTTCTTCACTTCGGTCTCGCGGCGCTTCTGGTCGATCCGCGCGACCATGTCGGCGTCATTCTGGGCGAGCGTCTCGAAAAGGTACGCGCGGCTCGCCATCTCGGTGAAGTCCGAGGCTCCGATCAGAACGCTGACGTACTGCACGTTCCCGGACTTGTGCATGGCAAGCATGCGCTGTCCTCCGACGGCCTTCTGACGCTCGAGTTCCAGTTCGGTCTGATGCACCGCGATCTCCGTAGCGCGAATCTCCTCGCGCGTGTCGAGCACCCGCTGCTTCGCGCTCTCCAGTTCGCGCTGGGCCTGCACCAGGCGCTGCTCGCAGCGCCGCAACTCGGCGCGCGCCGCTTCGGCTTCCGCGGAGGCCTCGGCCCGCTCGCCCTTGGCCGCTCGAATCTGGCTGTAGACGCTCTCGCGCTGAGATCGCAGCGCCGAGACCTGCGCCGTGAGGATCGGCGCGCACAGCGCAAGCGCGGCGGCTGCGGCGGCTATCGCCAGTGTGACCTTGGACCGATGTGTGAGCATACCGTTTGCCTCGCTCCGTCCCCGCCCCCTGAGCCCGCTCCTTTGTCGGCGGGCCCCACCGTTGCCTTGGACGCCTGAGAAGGGCGTCCGTCTCCGACGCAATGATACCACAATGGTCGTCTACACGCTGCGGCAGGCCCTCTCGTCGCCGCCCTCCGGGCGCCTGGTCCGGATCGCTCGGCGGCGCGGCGGGGCGGCCTGGTTGCGAGCGAAATGGTCGAAAACCGCCGCCGCAGCCGGACGGGGCCGCATGTGGGCCGGCGCCAACACCGTCGTCGCCCCGTATCCGAACAAGATCGCGACCGCGTGCCCGTACCAAGCGACGCCGCCGGCCTCGGGTCCCTTGAGCGCTCCGGAGCCGTGCAAGAGCAGCCACGCCGCCACGAAGAGCCAAGCGGGCGCGCGCACGTAGCCTCGAAAGCTGATGCATGTCACGCTTCTGGTCGGATGGAGCACGAGGTAGGCTCCAACCACCGAGGAGATCGCGCCGCCCGCGCCAAGCACCGGCTCCGTGGACGCGGAGGCAACGGCCGCGTGGGTCAGCCCCGCAAGGGTCCCGCCCATGACATAGAGGCACGCGAACCCGAGGTGGCCGTAGATCTCCTCGACCATCTCCGCAAAGACGAGGAGGTACAGCAGGTTCACTAGGAGTTGGGCCGCCGATGCGTGCGGCAGGAGCGAGAGGAGCAAGGAGAGGGGGGGCTTCGGGTGTCCGTCGCGCCAGAGCGCGGGGTGCATAAGGTCGGCGGGGACGAGGGCCCAACGCCCAAATCGGACCCCGGCCCCTTGCCAGGTCAGAACCTCTAGTGCAAAGATACCCACGCTCAGCGCGATCAGGAGGCCAACGACTACCGAGCGTCGGTCACGGGGGGCGTTGTCACGAATCGGTAGCATCGAGATCTCCCGCGCCTACCTGAGAGGTGAACGCACTATGCCGTGGATGACCGCGGAAGACGCCATCTCGGCCATCGGCCGAGGAGAGATGGTCATCGTTGTCGATGACGAGAATCGCGAGAACGAGGGCGACCTTATCATGGCCGCCGCCA
>CAZCER010000895.1:0-1752 GCA_964497385.1 uncultured Armatimonadia bacterium
GCCTCGACGATCCGTCCGATGTGGTGGTCCATGTGCGTGAGGGTGGCGAGGTAGTGAGCGAGCACGCGGCGGTACTTCGGCTCATCGAGTTCGCTCATGTCGAAGTAGCGCCGGAGGGGCGCATCGCGCTCGGGGATCGGCCGCATCCAGTCCGAGGGGAGCGTCAGCTTCTCCGGGTCGAACCCCTCGAGCCACGCCTCGGGCGGGTCGAACGGGTGGTGCGGCTTGATGAATCCGACCCAGAGGAACCACGGCTCGGAGGCGCCCTCGAGGAACCGTACTGCCTCGTCGCCGATCCACGTCGTCGAGTGGAGTTCCTCGGGCAGGTCCGAGACCATCGCGCCGAAGGTCTCCCAGTACTCCTCCGGTGCATGCGAGCGGAACTCCGCGCGCTGGTCCATGAGGTCCAGAAGGTCTATGCGGCCCGCCTCGGCGAGCATCTTGTGGTAGTCGTCTTCATAGCGGCCGTCGCCGTCCTGCTCGGCGAGGCGCATCACGTCGAAGCCGAAGTCCTTGCGGGTCGGGGTGAAGTGCATCTTGCCGACGCAGCCGGTGCGGTAGCCCGCGTCGCGCAAGAGACGCGGCAAGGACGGCGCTCGGAGGCTGGCGGAGGAGCGGTTCGAGCGCGCGAGATGCGTCGCCGGCCACTGTCCCGTCACGAGCGACATCCGCGACGGCGCGCAGACGGGATAGGTGCAGAAGTGCTCCGAGAAGCGCACGCCGCTCTCGGCAAGCGCGTCGAGGTTCGGGGTTCGGGCATCCGGGCTCCCCGCGCAGCCGAGCATATCCGCACGGTGCTCGTCGGAGTAGAGAAGCAGGACGTTCGGACGGTCGGCCATCGCGCGCCTTTCCACGTCGGGGCAGGTGTCGTTCGTCGCACGTTAGCTTCAGCGAGGTGCGTCCGATGGCCTGCAGGGAGCCGATGGCCTCACTCCCCGTGCCGGAGCCGGTACATCTCGTACCCCACCTCGCGCACGGACGCGATGGTCTCCGGGTACGGTGTGTCGCAGATGTCCACGAAGCCGATCTGGTAGTTCTCAGCATCGAGCGGACGGCCGGTGGTCGCCTCGTCGCGGTACTTGAACCAGTGGCAGCCCACAAACTGCGGGTGGGTGAGAGCCCCGCGGACGTAGTCGCGGTAGGCCTCCGCGCGCTCCTCCTGGGTCTCACACGGAACGAGCCCGGTGTGGAAGAGCCCTCGGTCGAGAGCGCCGAAGTGGAACTCCCCGATGATCAGGGGCACATCCTGCTGGTCCGGCATCTCGAAGCTCTCGACGGAGCGCTGGTAGAGGTTGTAGCTCACAACATCGCACCGCCCTACGGCCGCATCGGCGGCGAGCGGGTTCACCCAGGCGAAGCGGCACCCGAGGTAGAGCTGGTTCGGGGCGACGTCCTTCACGGCCGCGCGGATGACGTCGAAGTAGCGCTCCGCCGTCTTGGTGTAGAAGGCGCGGAGGTCGTCGGCAGCTTTGTTCCGGTCGGGCGGGGTGGTGCTCTCGAGGAGGGCGTCCCAGGAAACGTGATCCGTCCCCCAAACGGCGTTCAAGGCGGCGATGTCGGCGTACTTGGCCTTCAGGTCCTCGAGGAACACGAGCTTCGCCGGCTGGTCGGCGGGAGAGGCGAGGGCCGCGGTCGCGAGCGACGTGTCGTCGCCCCACGCGATCTCGTTGTCGACGAAGTAGCCGAGGCACCAGGGGTCGCCGGCGGTCTTGTCTCTCTGGCCGGCCATGCTCTCGCGGATCGCCTGCTCGA
>CAZCER010000896.1:0-1747 GCA_964497385.1 uncultured Armatimonadia bacterium
TCATGGGACCGCCGGCCCCGGCGCCCAACCCGGGCACCCTAGGCTCGGTGGCGGGAGGCGGAGCGGCGAAGGCCACCTGGCGCGGCGGGAACGCCGCGGCGGCCGGAGGCCCAACCGACGAGGGAGGCGCGGCGGGGCCAGGGCCCGGCGCAGCCGGCGAGGTCTGCCTCGGCGGCGCCGTGGCGGCGGTCCCGGCCAGGACGGCGCCGCAGACGCGGCACTGGAGCGCGGCGGCCGCGTTAGCCGCTCCGCACGCGGGGCAGCGCACAATCGCGGGCGCGGCGGTCGCGGCGACGAGCGCTCGTCCGCATCCGCGGCACACGGGGGCGCTCTGGCTGTTCACCGTACCGCAGTGGGGGCAGCGCTCGCCCCCGGCGATCACTGTCTCGGAGGCGAGCGACGGCTCGCCCGGCGCCGCGATCTCCGCCCCGCAGTGCGGACACGCGCGACGTCCGAAGGCGTCGCCGACCGCGTCGTCCGGAAGCGATCTACCACAAGAAGGGCAGTTCAGCTCGCCCACCTCCCTCGCGCATGGGCGCGGCGAGACGCCCGCGCCGCCGGCCGCGGCTCTGAATCTCGGCGACGTTCGGACGCGCCCTCGACGCGGCTAGTAGGGCATGTCCAGGACGTGCGGCGGGACGCGCCCCGCCCAGGTGTCCGGGATGGGCACGCCGAGCACGGCGAGCGCGGTCGCGGCGGTGTCGAGAACAAACATACGGTCGGTGATCTGATATCCGGCCCGCACGTCGCGGCCCGCCAGAATCCAGGGGATGACCATGTCCTCGTCCAGTCCCGTCCCGAACATCCGATCGTGCCCTCCGTGGTCGGAGGTGACGATCATCGCCGAGTTGGAGGAGAGATGCTCGCGAGCGATGGCTTCGAGAAGCCGGCCGATCTGTCTGTCGGCGCGCTCCACCGCGGCCTGGTATGGTCCCGAGCCCCAGCCGAACTGCCGCCCGGCCGCCTCGGTCTGAGGCAGTTGGATGAAGTAGAGGTTGCGGCGCTCGCCAAAGAGGTCCTCGATGACGCTGTCCATAATGAGGCTGTCGTCGGCTCCGGGGCACTGGTAGACGTCCACGGCGCCGCGCGTCGCCAAGTGCTCGAGGGACGGATAGCCGACGAACATGGCGGTGGAGCGGCCCGCGTTGTGCGCCTCGGTGAAGATCGTGGTCACGCGGATCGTCCCGCGGGCGGGAGCGTAGGCGTCCCAGTCGATTCCGTGGTCTCGGACCGTCAAGCCGCTCACCATGGAAGCGGTGGCTGGCAGCGTCAAGGACGGCGAGACGGTGCGCGCCTTGAGAGTCCAGGACCCATTCTCGGTGAGCGTCCGCAGATTGGGGATGTCGTAGGCGGGCAGGAAGCGCGCCGCGCAGCCGTCGATGCTGATGACGAAGCAGTGGTCGACCGGCTCGCCTGCGGTCGCGGGGCAGGCGAAGAGCGGCGCCGCCGCCAGCAAGAGCGCCAGCCCCATCACCCCGCGACCGGACTTGGTTGAGGTTCTCATCGTGTTCGTCGGGCCCCTCTCCGATGCAGCACGGGGCGTTATTCGCGGCGCCCCCGCGGCCTACCTTGTGGCCGGAGGGCTCGGCGAGTCCACGGAGGAGGACGATTGCCCGGCGTGGAATAATCGAATGGATACGTCTTAGGCGCCGCCGGGCTTGATTGCGCCCGGCTGGCATCCGGCTTTCACGGTCGACGCGCCCGCGACGGATCGTATCCGTCGACTACGCCAGCGGCGCAGTGCGTA
>CAZCER010000897.1:0-1745 GCA_964497385.1 uncultured Armatimonadia bacterium
AAGCCGCCGGCGAAGGAGATGATCTCGGGTTGCTCGGCGACTTTGAGTATCTCGCCGAGAGAGGAAGGTTGCATACAGCTCATGCGGTGCGCAAATCGTGTTTCCATAAGTAGCAACACAGTATCATCTATGATCGACAGAAACAAGCCGGTGTCGGGCGTGATCGGCGACTCCTTGACGAAGCGCCACGATTCAGCTATTTTTGAGCAAATGATCATTATTACCATCGTGGATAGCGGCGAAGAGCGCCGCAGTTCCGTTTGCATACACATCACCCTCTGAAAAGGAGTCGTTATATGGACCTGGTCCCCGAAAAGAAAACAAACCCACGCATCAAACGCGTCGTCGGAGTGGCGAGCGGCAAGGGCGGCGTGGGCAAGTCCACCGTGGCAGTTCTCCTCGCCCAAGCCCTCGCGGCGCGGGGCCGCAAGGTCGGCGTCCTCGACGCGGACATCACCGGGCCGAGCCTGCCCCGCCTCCTCGGCGTGGACTCGTTCAGAGGCGAATCCGACGGCCAGCGTCTCATCCCCGTCGTCAACGAGGAGGGGATCGAAGTCCTGTCGATCAATCTCTTCAGCGAAAGCGAGGACGAGCCCGTGATCTGGCGCGGCCCCTTGCTCGCCAAGGCGGTAGAGCAGTTCTGGGGCGATACCGAGTGGGGCGACCTGGACTATCTCGTCGTCGACTTCCCCCCGGGCACCTCGGATATCGCCCTCACGGCCTTCCAGACTATCCCCTTCGATGGGATCGTCATCGTCGGCACGCCCCAGGACTACGTCTCCATGATCGTGACCAAGTCCGTCAAGATGGCGGCTATGCTCAAGGCGCCGGTCATCGGCCTCGTGGAGAACATGCGGTCCCTCGTCTGCCCCAGCTGCGGCGAAGTGGTCAAGCTCTTCGACGATGGCAGCACCGCCGCCGAGAGCCAACGAAGCCTCGGCCTGCCCATTCTCGCGAGCCTGCCCTGGCGAAAGGAAGTGGCCCAGGCGCGCTCCCTCCGCTGGTCCGCCCTCCCCGAGGCTGCCCGGAAGGACGCCGACCGCATCGCCACCGAAGTCGAGGAGGCGACCGCGAGGGCCGCCCGCTTCCGGGCGCCCGAGGCGGCCGCGGCGCGCGGTCAGGGCGGCTGCGAATGCGGGAGCCAGAGTTGCTGCGAGAGTTGTGGCGCGTCGAGCGGGGAAAACCCCGGCGACGCGGCGGCGGCGCGTTAGGCGAACGAGTATGCCTCGCCCCGTGAGCGAACGCTTCTTGGGCGCAATCATCCCGCCCCGCGTGATGAAGCCGGCAGGCGTCCCCGCGCGGGAACTGGAGGAAGTGCGCCTCGGCCTCGACGAGGCCGAGGCCTTGCGCCTCGCCGACCTCGAGGGCCTGTACCAGGAGGCGGCCGCGCGGTCCATGGGCGTCTCGCGCCAGACCTTCGGCCGCATCGTGGAATCCGCGCGGCGCAAGGTCGCCGACGCGGTGCTGAACGGAAAGGCCCTCCGCATCGAGGGGGGCGAGATCGCGATACGCGAACAAGGAGATGTCACCATGAAGATCGCCGTACCTTCCCGCGAAGGACTCGTGGACGAGCACTTCGGCCACTGCAAGGAATTCCTCGTATTCAAGGTAGAGGGCTCGGGCCCCCAGGCCGTGCTCGCGCCCGAGCCGACCATCCCCTCACCCGAGGGCTGCGGCTGCAAATCGGGCGTCGCCGCCGACCTCGCGCGCGCGGGTGTCACGCACCTCGTCGCGGGCAACATGGG
>CAZCER010000898.1:0-1732 GCA_964497385.1 uncultured Armatimonadia bacterium
CTTCTGTTTGATGAGTTCGTAGGGGTCGGAGTAGAGCCGCTCGACCCCGCGCTCCGT
Organism: uncultured Armatimonadia bacterium; assembly: GCA_964497385.1. Lineage (GTDB taxonomy): Bacteria > Armatimonadota > Zipacnadia > UBA1398 > UBA1398 > CAZCER01. The sequence continues at coordinate 58 of CAZCER010000898.1, forward strand.
ACCCGGCCGAGCGACCTGCTGGCGGGTGACCTGCCGGTCACCCCTGCGACGCTATCTCCGCCGGCATCCAGTCGGGAAGGTCGGCGATCGAGGCGCGAGCCGCCTCCGACGTCGGGACGCCCCAAGCCTGGAAGAAGGGGCCGAGGTCCCGTCCGACCTGGCGCGAGAACCGGACCATCCACTGATCGCGCTTCTCGTCATCATTCTGCGGCAGCGCCTCTTTGGGGTCTGTCCGGTAGGACGCGAAGACGTTCCGAAACGCCTGCCATCCGAAGGCGTCGCGAAGCTGCATGTACATGCAGAGCGCGAGGAACGGGTCGCTCTTCCACTTCTCGAACGGCGCGCCGGCATCCCTGTGGGCGGCCATCTTCTGGGCCATCTTCTCCGGCGTGAGTTCCGGGTGCCCTTTGCCGGGCAACTGGCAGGCCATCTCGTGGACGTACACGGTGAAGAGGTTCACGGTGACTTCGACCGTGCCGTCGAAGGTCCAATGGCCCGACTGGTGATTGTGGCCGAGTTCGTGGAAGTGACCCCATGAGCCCTCCGAGAGAAGCATCGGCAAGCTGACGGCGCGGGCCGGCGCGTCGAGCCACGTCATGATGGGGTAGCCCGAGTGCATGTAGCCGGCGCTGATCTGCACGTCCGCGACGATGCGTTCCGGTCGGTCGCGCTCCCGCGGCATTGCGCACAAGTCGGCGTCAAGGTCGAGGGCGTAATCCCAGAAGATCATCAGGGACTCCGGGTCATCGAGTTCGCGGATCTCGTGCGAGGGCGCCGTGAGGATCACGTTGCGGCCTTCGAGTTCCGCCCACGGCCCGTGGAGTTGGCGCACCGTGTCGCGCCACTCGGCGAGCGTCGTCTCTCCGAGCACGTACCGCGGCGCCTCGACCGCGCCGTCCACACGCACGCTCACGTCGCCCAGCGCGCAGTCGCGAGGGACCTCGATGTACACAAGCCCCCCGAAGGGGCTCGCGACAGTGGTCACGGCGTCGGTGAGGGGGTAGCTCCGGCTGATCTCCGGGAACCGCTGCCAGGAATCGTGGTGCCAGATGCCATCGGTGTGGCAGCCGATGCGCACGCGCAGGCCCTTGCCCGCCGCGTCGGCGGGGACGCTCACGCTGATGGCCTCCCCGGCGCCGGCATAGAGCCCGGTCCCGTGCCAGTCGGGGACGGAGGCGTCGACGGGGAGCGTCCGACTCACGCGCTCAGCGCCCTCGGGGATCGCCCCGGGGAACGCGGACGCGCTCGGGTGCGCTTCCACCTCGGCGGCGGACCAGCCGGCCATCTCGCGCATCTCGATCGTCGCCGAGAGACGCGCGAAGGGGTTGGCGGTCGAGACCGGGCTCTCCGGGGTCGGGAACTCACCGCCCGTCCGCTCCTCGCAGAGCGCGTAGAGCCGGGGCAACAGGAGCTGGTCCGCCGGCGGGATCGCGCGGATCGCCGTCGAGAGGGTCACGCTGACCTGCCTCAGGTCCTCGGGCGAGAGCGGCGTCGTCCCGTCGGCATGGGCCGCGAGAGCTTCGAGAGCCGCGCCCGCGTGCGTGTAGCGAAGCGCCTCCGCGTCGACCGGCTTGTAAGGCCCGCTCACGTAGTCGTCGGCGAAGACGAGCCCCATCCGAGCGAGGACCTCGTTCATGCCCAGGTCGGTCGCGATGTCGAGCTTGGGCCGGCTGTA
>CAZCER010000899.1:0-1729 GCA_964497385.1 uncultured Armatimonadia bacterium
GCTTCGTCGGCATCGCACACCCCCTCTCTCTCTGGATCGAGCGGGCGAGGCCCGCTCTCTCAAGCAAAACGGGAGCCCGAGGCAGGGGCTCCCGTCTAGAGGGTGAGCGTTGCACCTACCTCGGCGGGCCGCATGCGCGATTGAGGCCGGGCCACCCGCTGTCTTCGGTCAGCTTCCGTTTTGTGAGCTTGCTCCGGCGGAGAACCGCTCCGCCTCGCGCTTCTTCGCGCTCTAGCGCCCCGCGACCTCGCGCACGTTGGCGAGATCGATCTTCAGGCCGGGGCCCATCGTGGATGAGAGCACGAGCTGGCGCAGATAAACGCCCTTCACCGACGACGGCCTCGCCGCGAGAACCTCGCCAACGAGCACTTTGAAGTTGTCGAGGAGCTTCTCTTGGTCGAAGCTGAGGCGTCCAAGCGGAACGCTCAGATTGGCCTGGCGGTCGACGCGATACTCGACCTTGCCGGCCTTGATCTGGGTGACCGCGTCGCCCACCGTCTCGGTCGCGGTGCCCGACTTCTTGTTGGGCATGCGGGGTCCGAGGGTCTTTCCGAGGCGGCCCACGATCTTCATCATGTCGACGTGCGCCACAAGCACGTCGAAGTCGGACCAGCCGCCCTCGATGTCCGTGACGATGTCCTCGGCGCCGACGCGATCGGCTCCGGCCTGTTCGGCCTCCATCGCGGCCTCGCCCTTGGCGATCACGGCCACGCGGAGCGTGCGACCGGTGCCGTGCGGGAGAACGATGGTGCCGCGGATGTTCTCATCGGCCTTGCGGGGGTCGACGCCAAGACGCATCGAGACCTCGAGACTCTCGTCGAACTTCACGGAACTCAGTTCCTTGAGCGTCGTGATCGCGTCGGCGACGGCGAAGGTCTTTGTCTTGCCAACCTTGGCCAGGACTTCCTTGTACCTGCGGGAATGCTTTTGCGCCATCTTCGGATGCCTCCTTCTCGCCGACGCTAGTCGGTCACCATGACTCCCATGTTCCGCGCGGTGCCCGCGAGCACGCGCATGGCCTGGTCCACGTCGTCCGTATTGAGGTCAGGGAGCTTGCGCTGGGCGATCTCACGGAGCTGTGAGCGCGTGATGCTCCCCACGATCTCCTTACGGCCGCCCTTGGACCCCTTGTCGAGGCCGGCCGCCTTCTTGATGAGGGCGGCGGCGGGAGAAACCTTGGTGATGAAGGAGAAGGAGCGATCCTGGTAGACCGTGATCTCGACCGGGACGATGTCCCCCATCTGATCGCGGGTCTTCTCGTTGTAGGCCTTGATGAACTCCATCATGTTGATGCCGTGCTGGCCGAGGACCGGTCCAACAGGCGGCGCGGGAGTTGCTTGACCTGCGGGGAGTTGCAGCTTAACGACGGACAGAACCTTCTTCACGAGCTTCCCTCCACTCCCCCGCCTCGAGCCGCTCGGGCCCGACGGGGTGATAGCGTGTGAGCCGGCGCGCGTCCGCGAGCCGACTCAGCGGGGCGGTCTACATCTTCTCGACTTGCGCGAAGTCCAGTTCGACGGGCGTGTCTCGCCCGAAGATCTCGATGCGCACGCGAAGCTTCTCGCGCGACATGTACACCTCGTCCACCGTGCCATGAAACTCGGTGAACGGCTCCGAGAGAACCATGACGGTGTCGCCCACCTCGAACTTCGGCTTCACCTTCACGGGCTCGTCGCCCATGCTGCGGAGGATGGAGCGCGCCTCATCCTCCGTCAGCGGCACCGGACGC
>CAZCER010000900.1:0-1725 GCA_964497385.1 uncultured Armatimonadia bacterium
ACGGCGGCCTCGCGGTGCTCCTCGAGGTACCCGATGTGCGGGTTGTAGAAGCACTGGAAGTAGAAGTCAGTCGGCCAGCCGGCCTCCTCGGCGAACGGGTGCGTGGTCGCGCGGTGGGAGGCCATCCCCGCCGGAAGGCCGTGCTCCTTGATGCGCTCGATCCAGCCGCGCACGACTTCGGGCGTTCCGGCGTCGAACTGCTCATCAACGCGCGCGCCCTGGATGAAGACGGCGCTCGCCCCGCCCTCCACGGACTGGTCGATCACCTCCAGCATGTCCTCGGGCGCGGGGTCGGGCTGGGAGAGCCATTCGGTAAGCGCTCCGCCCTCGTCGCGGTAGGTCTTCCAGAGTTCGATCCAGCGGTCGTACGGCGGCGCGGCGACGGCGGTCACGCCGAGCGCGGCCGAGGCGTCGAGCACCTCGCGGATCCGGCTGTCGGTGTAGTACTCGATCATCTCCTGCGCGAGTTCGTCCGTTTGGTGCGCGAAACCGAAGAATGGGTTGCTCCCGAGGACGAACCGCGAGACCTCGAGGTCGCCGAGGCGGATGCGCGGGAGCGTGTTCGGCTCCTCCTGCCCCATCGCTCTCCCCGCGGCGCCCACGATCGCCGCCACACCGCTCGTCGCCACGAACTCCCTGCGGTTCATGTCGCGCTCCGTTCCGGCCCTCAGCGCTGGGCCACGACGCAGTTGGTGAGTTCACTCCCACGCTTGCCGGCCTCGAACTCGGCGATGTTCGCGAAGGTCGTGTCGGCGATGTTGACGAGGGCCTCGCGCGTGAGGAAGCCCATGTGGCTCGTGATCATGACGTTGTGGAGGGTCATCAGACGGGCGAGCGTGTCGTCGGCGATGACCTCGGTGGAGTAATCCTCGAAGAAGTACTCGGTTTCCTCCTCGTACACATCGAGTCCCGCGCTGCCCACGCGCCCGGCGACCAGGGCCTCGATGAGGGCCGGGGTGTCGATCAGGCCGCCGCGGCTCGTGTTGATGAGCATGACGCCGGGCTTCATGAGTGCGAGCGACTCGCGGTTCACCATGTGTCGGGTCGCGGGAAGCAGGGGCGCGTGCAGGCTGATGACGTCCGCCTCGCGCCAGATGCGCTCGAGGTCGACGTACTCGACGAGATCGCGCGGGTCCTCGCGCGGGGCCACGTCGTAGACGAGGGTTCGGCACCCGAAGCCGACGAGGATGTCCACGAGGCACTGGCCGATGCGGCCGGCCCCGACGACGCCGACGGTCTTGCCGTGCATGTCGAAGCCGACGAGTCCGTTGAGCGAGAAGTTCCCCTCACGGATGCGGGCGTCGGCGCGGTGGATGTGGCGGTTGAGGGCGAGCATCAGAGCGACCGCGTGCTCGGCCACCGCGTGGGGCGAATACGCCGGCACACGGGCGACCGTGATCCCCGCCCGCTCGCAGGCCTCGAGATCGACGTTGTTGTAGCCCGCGCACCGGAGTGCGAGCATGCGGACGCCCTGCTCGCTGAGCGCCGCGATGACGGGCGCGTCGAGACGGTCGTTCACGAACGGGCAGACGATCGGATGTCCGCCGATCATCGGAACGGTGTCAAGGTTCAGTTTGGGCTCAAGGAAGCTCAGAGCGTAGCGGCCCGCGTTGCGCTCCTCGAAGACCTCCCGCGTGTAGGGCTTTGAGTCGACCACGGCCACGGCGAGGCGCGGGTCGCGCCGAGGCGGACGGACGCTCGCGAGGCGCTCGGTCTCGCGGCGGA
>CAZCER010000901.1:0-1721 GCA_964497385.1 uncultured Armatimonadia bacterium
GTGCGGAAATGGCGCCCGACCGCGCGACCCCGCCTCCCACCGACCATATCGAGGGGCGGGCCAGCCAGTACCGCGTTGCGTCCCGCTCGTCCCTCGATACTCGTCGGCTGGACGGCGCCGACGAACTCGGGATGAGCGGGCGATGGAGCGCGGGCATCTTGCCCGCCCAACGCGCGGGTAGGCGACGCGTCCCCGCGTCGCGCCGATGCGGTCGCGCGCTCCTGCGAACCCCAGCCCGCTCACCCCGAGTAGGTCGGTGCGGAAGCCGTGTACGGCAGCGCGGCTCGGCATACCGCCGACCATATCGAGGGGTGGGCCACCCAGCACCGGACTCCGTCCCGCCCGTCCCTCGATACTCGTCGGCTGGACGGCGCCGACGAACTCGGGATGAGCGGGAGTACGGAGCGCGGGCATCCCTGCCCGCCGAGGGCCCGGGTAGGCGACGCGTCCCCGCGTCGCGCCGATGCCGTCGAGAACTTGCGGCCGCGTCCGTAGGACGAGGTCCTCGCTCGCCCCGTGCGTCTCGACCTCGGTTGGCCAGGGAGCGCGCGACCCTCACAGACCACGAGGGGCCCCTCACCTCGATCCTCTCCCCGCAACCGCTTCGCGCGGGGAGAGGAGGCCAGTGGGACGAGCGAGGCGGTGTCGACTGTCCTCTGTCTGTCAATACGCCTTCGCGATGATCACGCGGCCCGGGGACTTCGAGCCGCAGACCACGCACTTCCCGGTCTCCGGCGTGCGCTCCGTCGGGATGCAACGGATCGTCGCCTTGGTCTCGTTCTTGATCGTGAGTTCGCACGCCGGCGACTCGCACCAGTGCGCGTTCACAAAGGCCCCGCGCTCGAGCAGGATCCGCAGGTCCTGGTAGTCGTCCACCTCATGCGTGTTCGCGGTCCGGAACTCGAGTGCGTTCCGGTGCATCAGGTCCTGCACGTCCTCGAGTTCCCGCTTCATCGCCGCGCCGATGCCCGCGAGCGGAACGGGGCGCTTCTCCCCCGACGGCCGCCGCACGACGACGCACTGCTCGTCATCGAGGTCCTTCGGCCCGAGTTCGATCCGCACCGGCACCCCGCAGAGTTCCCACTCGTTGAACTTGTAGCCGGGCTTGAGCTGGTCGCGCGCATCGAGCTTCACCCGAATCCCCGCCGCCCGGAGTTCGGCCGCGAGCTTCTCGGCGCCCTCCAGCACGCGCGCCTTCGTTTCGTCCCGGTAGATTGGGACGAGCGCGATCTGGATCGGGGCGACGCGCGGCGGCAGTTGCAGGCCTTTCTCGTCTCCGTGGCCCATCACGAGGGCGCCGACGAGGCGCGTCGAGACTCCCCAGCTCGTGCCCCACACGTACTCGCGCTCCTCGCGCGCGGTTTGAAACGTGACCTCAAAGGCCTTGGCGAAGTTCTGCCCGAGGAAGTGGCTCGTGCCCGCCTGCAGGGCCTTCTTGTCCTTCATCATCGCTTCGATGCAGAACGTGTCGACCGCTCCGGGGAACCGCTCGGCCTCTGTCTTGCAGCCCCAGTACACTGGCAGAGCGAGGGTCTTCTCCGCGAAGTCCCGGTAAATCCCGAGGATGAGCATCGTCTCGTTCATCGCGCCCTCGGCGGTCGCGTGCGCGGTATGCCCCTCCTGCCACAGGAACTCCCGGGTGCGGAGGAAGAGCCTCGGGCGCATCTCCCAGCGGACCACGTTGGCCCACTGGTTGTAGAGGATCGGGAGGTCGCGGTAGG
>CAZCER010000902.1:0-1720 GCA_964497385.1 uncultured Armatimonadia bacterium
CTCGTCCTCGGAGAGGGCGCTGGGCTTCAGGAGGATCGCGTCGGGGATGCCGATCTTCCCGATGTCGTGCAGGAGGGCGCCGCGTTCGATGAAGATGAGTTCCTCATCGCTCAGGCCCATCTCGCGGCCGAGTTCGAGGGCGAACTCCATGACGCGGTAGCTGTGCTCGCGGGTCTCGTTGTCGCGGGTGTCGAGCGCGGCGGCGAGCGAGCCGAGAGCCTCCTCATAGGCGCGGCGGGTGGCGATGTTGGCTTTGAGCAGTTTGCTCTCCGACTCGCGCAGCTTCGAGGTCGAGCCCTCCAGCGTCTCGGCCATGTGGTTGAACGCTCCACCGAGCCCGGCCATCTCCTGGAGACTCGAGACCGCGACGCGGGTGTTGAGGTCGCCCCGGCCGATCGACTTGGTTCCCTCGACCAGGGTCTCGATGTCGCGCGTCAATCGGGAGCCTAGGTGCATCACCGTGAAGAAGCTCAACAAGACGCACAGGGCGGAGACGCCGCCGATGACGCCGAGAGAGGCCCAATCGACCGACGCCATGTCCACGGCGGGGACAATCATCGCGAAGTAGGCGGCCGGCGTCCGGCTCGCTGCGGCGCCCGCGGCCCAAAGGAGGGCGCTCTCTTCGGGCCCAAGGGTCGGGGACCGCTTGTAGACGCGCTTGCCGGTCTGGAGGCTCGTGAGGTCCGAAGGGTTGAGGATGTCGGCGAGCGCGGGGAGTTCGACGGCGGCGCTCCCCGCGATGGGGGTGCCGTCGGGACCCCAGAGGGCGGCGGCGTAGCCGGTCTGATCGGCGAGCGACTGCAGGAACTCCTTATCCATTCCGCGGCCGACGATCACGCATCCCAACGGGCGATTGTCGGCGTCCTTGATGGCCGAGACGCCGAGGAGCACGGGCACTCCGGAGCCCTCGCTCTGGGGAAGGCCCGATCCGGCGGCCGGTCGGGTGACGTGGATGCCGGCCTGGCTCGGCAGGTACCAAGCGCCTCCCGCGTCGAGGGACGAGTAGACGGCATTGCCCCGGGCGTCCCGCACTTCGACGAAATGCCCGGGAGGCATGCGGTCGGCGAAGTCGACGCCGGCCCAATGCTCGGCGTCCGGCGGCTCCGCCAGCAGAGACTGCCGCACGAGCGGGTCCTGCGCGACGGAGGCCGAGAGGATGTCGAGGCGCTGGAGTTCCGACTCGAGCGTCACGTGAGCGCGGTCCACGAGCGATTCGGCCTCGTCCCGACCCCGGCGCTCGACCTGGGCGCGCGAGATGAGGAAGACGGAGACGAGCGCCACCAGGACGCAGGCCACGACCTGGCCACCGACAATCAGCGTCAGACGTTTGCGAAGCGGCATAGCGCACCCTACCTGGACACAGGCTTCTCCCTCGGCGGCGGCCTGGGGGGGCCCGGGCATGCGAAGAGCTTTCACACGGGCAGGTATGAAAGGCTTACGCATGTCGACGAGCCCGCTCTCGGGCTGAAACCGCCTCCGAGTGGACAAGCCTTGAACGTGCCCAAGGAGGCTTTGTTCGGTGTCCGGGGCCACTGGTAGACCCTCCACTCGAACTCGCGTGGGTAAGGCTATCCCGACATGTCGCTAAGGTGATGGGTGCAGATGAGAAACTATTAGTTGACAAGCACCGATGTTGGGGACCTTCGGCCTTTTTTGCGGAAAGGTATACCTTACTTCGGTGCGACGCCGCCTCTCAGGGCTTCGGTGGTACCCTTACCCG
>CAZCER010000903.1:0-1718 GCA_964497385.1 uncultured Armatimonadia bacterium
CGGACCTCGAGCCCGCCGGTGGCGGAGGTGACCTCCACGGAGCCGATGGCGCCCGCGGGAACGTCCAGTCCCATCGTCACACGTTCAGGGACGACGATCAACGGCCCCGACGAGTCGAGGTAGCCCGACTTGCTCGCGGTCAGACGATGCACGCCCGGGCTGACGCCGGTGAAGCGGTACCTCCCAAACGCATTGGTGACAGCCCGCTCACCTGAGTCGAGCGTGACCACGACCCCCCCGACGGCGTTGACAAGAGCGGGGTCGGCGACGATCCCGAGCCGCATCTGGGTCTGAGCCGCGCGCGGGACGCCGATGTAGCCGAGGCACGCTCCCCACTGCTCCGGCAAAGATCCGTCGCCGGACGTGGTGGCGCCCGCCCGGACAACAAGAGAGAAGGAGGCGGTCAACGACTGGTAGGTGACGGTTAGCGTGTGCTCACCGGCGGGCACTGCGGCCAAGTGGAAGAAGCCCACGGACTCGGCGCTGGTCGACTGGCCGGTCTCAAGTGACGCGAGCGCTCCCGACGCCGGAGTCAGGCCGATCACGGGGCCCGGCCTTAGCATCAGCTCCGAACTCGCGGCATCGACGTAGACGTAACCGTTCACCGCGCCGACCGTGCCCGTTGCCTGGGACGGCGGGATCGTTCCCGACGTCACGCCCCGATCCTGGACCTCGACATCGAACTCGGCCGAGACCATCGCGTTGGGGTCCTCCGGATTGGGCGCTTCGATCCTCACCTTCCGCTTCCCGATCGGCACGCCTGGTATCCAGTAGGCGCCCTCGGGACCCACGGGGGCCTCCTGGCCGGTGTCCACTTTGATCGTGCCGTCCTTCAGAGGGCGCCACTCGACTTCCGAGGTGTCCTCGCGAGGCGCTTCCGACAGCGTGGGATCGCCCACCGCGCGCACGCCGGCCGCGCCCGCTCGCGAGATGGGAACATAGGCGTAGCCGTTGAGCGCCCCGAAACCCGCGAGCAGATCCACCTCGGGCTCGGTGTCGGCTGTGGCGCCGCCGCCGCACCCTGCGCCGATCACCGCCGCCAGAAGCGCCAATCCCAGCATCCACGCGCACGGCCTACAGACAAGACGCAGCCCTGCGGCTCCGGTCATGGTCATGTGCCCTCCTAGCCGCCTGCCGGGCGGCTTACCGCGCTTGTCCCCCCGCCCCACAAAACACTCGATGCAGCCTTACGCTGTGTCGGACCTCCACCCTCCTGGCGCGTTCCGACTACAGCCCTTCCACGAAGAGGAACGCGGCCGCGAATCCGGCCGCGATGACGTACATCACCGGATGGACCTCACGCCAGCGGCCGCACAGCGCCGAGATGACCGCGTAGGTGATGAAGCCGTACCCGATCCCATGGCTGATGGAGTAGGTGAACGGCATCGCGATAAGGACCACGAACGCCGCCAGCGCCACGGGCGTGTTGGTCCAGTCCACGCCCTTGAGGGCGGCGAGCATCCAGAGCCCGACGAGGATCAGCGCCGGCGCCGTGGCCTCGGACGGGACGAGCGACAACAGCGGCGCGAGCGCGAGAGAGGCGAGGAAGAGGATCCCCGTCACGACGGGCATCAGACCGGTCCGCCCCCCCTCTCCCACTCCGGCGGCGGACTCGACATACGCGGTCACCGAACTCGCGCCGCAAAGGCCGCCGATGACGGCGCCGCTCGCGTCGACGGCAAGCACCGGGCCCGCGCTCTCGACCGTGCCGCCCGGAT
>CAZCER010000904.1:0-1129 GCA_964497385.1 uncultured Armatimonadia bacterium
AGGAGTGGGTGGCGTGGGCTGTGCGGCGGGCGCCCGGGACGGACGCCCGCGCCCTCGTACGGATGCCGCTCGGGATCGCGACGGTCCGTGTGCCGCAAGAGCCGATTCCGAGAGCGCCATACCCGCACGCGCGCCCGGCCGTGTACGCGCCGGACGAGGACGCGATGCGTGCCGTTCTACAGGCTCTCACCGGGCCGCCGAGAGACGCCCTAGCCCGCGGCGACGTGGCGAACGCCGGGTCTGTTCGTGAGACGCTCGAGCGCGCGCTCGGACGTCCTATTGGGGAGATCGCCCGCTCGGTGCATCCGAGCGAGGCGCTGACCGCTGAGGAGCCGCCCATCGCGCTACGGCTCTCGCTGCGGCCCACTGTCGCAATCGCCGGGACATCCGCGGTGCATCTGGACGACGGCTGGCTGACTCTGGAATGGCGTCCGCACGCCATGCTCTGCGAGGCGTCGCAGTGGGCCCCGGACTCCCCGACCTGCTGGACGCTCCCCGAGGCGACCTTGCGCGAGGCGCGTCCGGAGGCGGTCGCATGGCGCGCCACCTACGAGGCGCACAAGCGGTGGGGCGAGCGGCGCGACCATCGCGCGGACGCGCTGGCGGGACTGGCCGCATCGGGCTCCGCGCTGGATCTGGACGCGCTTGACGGCCAGAGAGTGCGCGACGTGCTCGCGGCTCTCTCCGAGCCGCTGGGGCGGCCGCTGAAGTGCGACCCGGCGCTCGGCGAACTGGTCGTCGTCGCGCGGGGCGGCCAGGTCGGCGCCGACGCCGTCCTGGAAGCGCTCACGGGTTCGGCATGGGGCAAAGTGACGCTCGAGACCGACGACGCGGCGATCCCGGCCACGCTTCCCGAGACCGTACCGGCCGATCAGGCTCGCGCGCTTGTCGAGGAGATGCTGGGCGTCGCGCTGACCCCGCTCCCGGTTGAGACAAGCGACATGCCCGTCATGATCCGGACCGCGCACGGCGACACGACTCTTGAATGGGTCACAGCGCAGTTCGGCGTTCCCTGGGAGTGGATTTGGGAGCGACGCCCCGATCTGGGCTACCTACTCGACGCCGACGCGGGACGAGCACGCGCGCGGCGCACCGGGCCGCCGAGTCCGATCCCGCCAGGGGCCCTGAG
>CAZCER010000904.1:1139-1704 GCA_964497385.1 uncultured Armatimonadia bacterium
CCTCGCCGATCTCTGGAAAGCGTGCCTGTCTCGCCCCTGCCGCGCGAGTCTCCCTCTGCCGATGGAGCGCTTCACCTCGGGCCGCTCGGCGACGCTCGGCGACCTACCCGACGGCGAGGCCGAAGCGATACGCGTTCTCTTCCGCGAAGCCTACGCACCGCAACTGCCGCGGGCCGTGCCGTCCGGGATGGACCCCGCCGGTCTACGCGAACTGCCCGATTCGGCCACGCTTCAGTTCGGGATGCGGTGCGTCGTGTACGTCATCATCGGTGTTCCCTGGGGCGAGATCGGCGAGACCCACGACGGCGCCAAGGCTGGTCCGGTGGAGGCGCCCGAACGCCTCTACGCTCTCCCCTGCGTCCGCCGCGACCTGCCCATGCACCGGTGCCTTATCATGCCGCGCCCCATCTGCTGGTCGCGGGCGAGACCGCCTCAGCCGTGATGGGGACTCACCGCCCCCTACTCCCCCTCGAACTCCGCCGTGAAGTGGCGGAGGAACGGGGGCTCCCGGGTGATGCGCCAGCCGTGGGCCCGGGCGCGATCGGCGAACATCTCGAGGATCACC
>CAZCER010000905.1:0-1699 GCA_964497385.1 uncultured Armatimonadia bacterium
AAACTGCCAGTGATACAGCGCCCGGTTGCCGACGTCCTTGGCCGAGAGCCGCGTCGGCATCTCCGCCGGTTGCGTCTCGAGGTCGCTGCGTCCGCCGGTGCCGCCGACGATCAGGGGCTCCAGTTCGAGGTCGGGAGAGACGTACAGGCCCCCGGCCCCTTGCGGCCCGCGCAAGCCCTTGTGCCCGGTGAATGCGACCATGTCGGCCCCGAGCGCTCTAGCGTCGATCGGTGCGTGTCCGAGCGACTGGGAGGCGTCGAGGAGGGTGACCGCTCCGGCCTCGTGGGCAAGGCGAAACAGCGTGGGCGCGTCGTTCTCGTGGCCCGTGACGTTCGACGCGTGGTTCACTACCGCCAGATCCGCGCCGCCGCCGACGGCCTTGGCGAACGCCTCGACGTCCACGACGCCGTGGCCGTCGAGTCCCACCACGGTCACGCGAAGTCGCTCATGGATCCGCTGCAGGTGACGAAGAGGCCTCAGCGCCGAGTTGTGTTCCGTGGCCGTGGTGACCACGTGCGAATCGGGCCCCAGCCGCAATCCCTGGATCGCCGTGTTCAGGGCGTGCGTGGCGCTCGCCGTCAGGACGACGCGGCCGGGGTCGCCGACGCCGAGCAACCGCGCAAGACGCTCGCGGCAGTCGGCGAGCGCGTCGGACCCTCGCGCGGTCGTGCGTCCGGCCTCCGCCGGCAGGGCGGTCATGGCGGCGGAGACGGCTTCGACGACGCCGGGAGCGAGGGGCCAAGCCGTCGCCGCGTTGTTCAGGTACACCGGCGCGCTCCCGCTCGCCGCCGTCTCAGGCTCTTCAGTCACGTAGATCCTCCGATCGACGGGCGAAGTGATCCCACGAACCCACAGCCTCAGCGAGCGACTCGCTCTCGGGATGGACCCATCGGGCCCCGGGACTTCCCTCGACGACGTTGCCAACGGCGGTCAGGCCTGCGAGCGGGCGGAGCGCTTCGGCGATCTCCACCAGCCGCTCGGCGGGAACCGCGACCAGCAGTTCATAGTCCTCGCCGCCGCGCAGCGCCTCGCGTCGGGCTGTCCGGGCGTCGGGCCAGGCCGAAAGCGTCGTCTCGGAGAGAGGTAGGGCGTCGATGTCGATGCGGAGGCCGACCCCGCTGGCCTCGGCAAGCCGCCCCGCATCGCCCCAGAGGCCGTCCGAGAGGTCGATCATCGCGGTGGCCCCGCGCTCCCGCAGGATCCGGCCCTCGGCCAGGCGGGGCGTCGGGTGAAGATGGCGTCGGACGAGGTCCTCGGGCGGCCGGCCGCCCGCCTCCGCGATCGCGAGAGCCGTGCGCGCCGCGCCGATCCGGCCTGTCACGCACAACACATCGCCCGGCCGGGCGCCGCTGCGCGTCGCGGGCTCCCCGTCGGCCCGCCCCACGATGGCGAGGCTGAGGGCGAGCGGGCCCGCGGTGCGGACGACGTCGCCCCCGCAGACAGGCAGGCCGAACGCCTCGGAGGCCGCGCGGAGGCCGGCGTAGATCGCCTCCAGCGCATCCGGCGGGCAGCCGTCGGGGGCCGCGACGCTCACGGTCGCGGCGACCGGGTCGCCGCCCATCGCCGCCACGTCGGAGAGGTTCGAAACGGCAAGGCGCCAGCCGACCGAATGCAGGTCGTGAAGCGGATGGTCCACGGCGCCGAGGGCCACGAAGTGCACGCCCTCGACCATGCTGTCCTGGGCGAGGAGGAGGCGCTC
>CAZCER010000906.1:0-1692 GCA_964497385.1 uncultured Armatimonadia bacterium
AGCGGTAGATGGCGGCCATCTCGTCCAGCGCGCGAAGGGCGTACGGGCTGTCGGGGTGCTGCTCGACGAGCTGGCTGAAAGCGGCGAGGGCGGGCTCGCTGAGGTCGAGGCGAGTCCGGTTGATCCAGCCGAGCTTGTAGAGCGCGTCATCGGCGCGCGGATGATCGGGGAACTCGCGGCTGAGCTGAGAGAAGGCTTTCACGGCGTCGGCGTACTGGTAGTTGGCGTAGGCGGATTCACCGGCCATGAAGAGGTCGTCGCCGGCGCGGTGGAAGCGCTGAGCCGCCAACATGACGCCCGTGGCGACGAGGATGACAACCGCAATCAGGGCCAACGCCAGACGGCGGGACACGAGGCCGTCCCTCCGCTCGATAGCGCGATCTCCCGAATCCACACGCGCCGCCGGAGGGGCTTGCCAGTGCTCACGGCGTCGTGTTGTGGTGGAGATCGCGACGGGGTGGTGCATCCCCGTTTGGCCCCTATCTACTGCTGGATGTCCTCAATGTCCTGCAGGCAGTCGCGGATTTGCGACAAGGAACGCCGTCTGGAAGCGGAATCCCGCGCTTCGTCTTCGAGAGATCGGAGGCTCTCGACCAAGTGCTTCGTGCGGACGGTCTCGGCGATGCGATAGAGGTCCTTGGGGTTCTCCCGAGCCGCTTGGGCGTCCTGAAGCTGCATGGAGGCGTCTTCGAGGACCCGGACCCAGCGGTCGTTGGCGCGGACTTCCTCGTCGTCGAGCAGTTGCCTGAGGAGGTCCACCCCCTGGGCGCTGTCGATCTTGTCGACGACCTCGAGGAGGCGGCCGGTCTCCCGCCGCATGGCGCTAAGCTGCAGGCCCACGCCGCACAGGAGGAAGACGCCGACGGCGGCCGAGGCGACGCGGAGGACGGCCCAGCGCGCCGGTCCGGCCCCGCGAGAGCGGCTCTCGGCGACGGGTCTCCGCTCGGGGGTCTGCATCGGAGCGGCCGGAGCGGCTTTCGGCGCCGCGGCCTCGGAGGCGATGGCGGCGAAGACGCGCTCCTTCATACCGGGCGGCGGGGCCGCGCTCAGGGCCGAGGCGACGCCGGCGGCCAAAACGCCTTTCCGGAGCAGTTCGATCTCGGCGGCGCATCGCGCGCAGCCCTCGACGTGCGGGCGCAGCCCCGCGGGGATCTCCGTCTCGCCGTCGAGAAGCGCCTCGAGGATTCGATCCTGAACATGCTCGCACCGCATCCGTCTCACTCCCAATCCGGTCTCGCGCGCCGCGCAACCGGTCGCTCGCTATCAGAACGGTGGTCCCGCCGGTCGAGGCGGGGCCCTCCGCGGGCCGCTAGAGCCTGCCGTCCAGGACCTTGCCGAGTTCTTTGATGGCGTAGTGCATCCGCGACTTCACGGTGCCGATGGGGATCGCGAGCGTGTCCGCGATCTCTTTGTACGCCATGCCCTGGAACACGTAGAGCAGGATCACCTGCATGTGATCCTGCGTGAGGCGCGAGAGCCCTTCGCGGACTCTGCGCGCCGTGTCTTGGTTGATGAGCAGCTTCTCCGGGCCGGGGCCTTCTTCCGGCAACATGGAGAAGAGATCGGTCTCCTCGCCGGTCTCGGAGGAGTCGGTGATGTTGGAGATGGGCCTCCGTCGCCGGCGCTTGAACTCGTCTTTGGCGAGGTTGATGGCGATCCGGTGAATCCAGGCGGAGAAGTTGGTGCCGACCT
>CAZCER010000907.1:0-980 GCA_964497385.1 uncultured Armatimonadia bacterium
CCATGCGATTCCGCATCGGCCTGGACGTGGGCTCCGATACGGTCAAGGCGGTCCTGATCGAGGAAGAGGGAGAGGCTGTCGAACTCCCGATCCTTGAGGTCAAAGGGCGCCCTCTGGAGCGCATCCTGGACCTCCTACGCCTCATCCGCGCCCGTGGAGTGTCGTCGGCTCTTGTCGGCGTCACGGGTGGAGCCGGGGCCTCGGGGCTGTCGGGCCTGCTGGGCGTCGCGCACACCGAGGAGACGAGCGCTCTCGCGTACGCGTTCACGCGCATCGACCCCGAGGTTCGCACGGTCATCGAGATGGGGAGGGAATCGCAGAAGTACGTGCTCCTGCGCCCCGCCGCCGAGAGCGGGCGCCTGCTCGTCGAGGAGTGCAGCTTTGGGCACAAGTGCGCGGCCGGGACCGGCTCCTTCCTCGACCACATGCATCGCCGTCTCGACTACGCCTCGCTCGACGAGTTCGCCGCAACCGGACTCGCAACGGAGAACCCCGCGAGCCTATCGGGACGCTGCGGCGTTTTCGCGGAGTCCGACGTTGTCCATCTATACCAGAAGGGCACTTCGCGCGAGCGCATCGTGGCGGGGATCCATCAGGCCATCTGCCGCACCTACCGCACCTCGGTGGTGAACGGCGCGCCGCTGGTCGGCAAGGTGGCGTTCGTCGGAGGCGTGTCCCGCAACCCCGCGGCGCGCAAGTATCTCGCGGACGAACTGAGCCTTGACGGCCAGCTCGTCGTGCCGCCATTCAACGTGACCGCCGCGGCGCTGGGAGCCGCGCTTGCCGCCGAGGACGTGCTCGACCTCGACTCGGTGATCCCGGCGCTTCAGGACCAGATAGCGAGGCCGTTCCAGTACGCGCCAACCCCGCCACTCCGGCTTGAGACCTCGACTGTCCGTCCGATCGAACGTGAGGAGCGCATCCCCCGAAGCGTCGCCCTCGCGGGCCTCGGCGTGGACATCGGCTCCGTCAGCACGAAG
>CAZCER010000907.1:990-1662 GCA_964497385.1 uncultured Armatimonadia bacterium
CGGACACACTCGCCCAGATCCACCGCCAGGTTCGCGAGCGCGGTGTGGAGATCGTCCGCATCGTGGCCGGAACGACCGGCTCAGGCCGCTACCTCACAGCCGACTTCATAGGCGCCGACGTCGTCAAGAACGAGATCACGGCCCAGGCGCACGGCACGATGGCCTTCGCGCCCGAGGTCGACACGATCTTCGAGATCGGGGGCCAGGACTCGAAGTACATTCGGCTCTCGGGGCCTGTCATTGTCGACTTCGAGATGAACAAAGCCTGCGCCGCGGGCACGGGCGCGTTCCTCGAGAAACAGGCCGCCAATCTCGGGCTCCGCATCGAGGACTTCGGAGAGTGCGCGCTCCAGGGCGACGCTCCGCCCGAACTCGACTGGCAATGCACGATCTTCAGCGAGTCCGCCATGCTGTACTACCAGCAGAACAACGTCTCGGTTGAGAACCTGGCCGCCGCCGTCTGCCTCGCCGCGGCCCGCAATTACCTGAACAAGAACGTCGGGGCGCGGTCGATCGGCGAGGTCGTCGCGTTTCAGGGCGCCGTGGCGTTCAACCGAGCCATGGTCGCGGCGATGGAGACGATACTCGGACGCGCGATCGTCGTTCCGCCCTACCCACACCTTACCGGCGCCGCGGGCGCGCGGTGGGACGGAGAGGCGTTCGGAGACCCTT
>CAZCER010000908.1:0-1658 GCA_964497385.1 uncultured Armatimonadia bacterium
CCCTTGCTGTCCGCCGAGAAGCCCATGCCGAAGAGCTGGAAGCCGGCCTGGCCCTTCATGTACTTGGTCGCCGCGCACTTGCCGGTGTTGACGTCGACGTTGAAGATCTCGCCGCTGGTGTAGAGCACCAGCCTGCCCCGTTCGTGCCAAGCCTCGGCTTCGCGCAGGAACCACACGTCTTGCCTCAGGGCCTCCTGGTCGAAAACATGCCCGGCGAGTTCCATGTTGAACTCGTAGCTGGACCGGATCGCGTCCCGGTCGCGTCGGTCGAGGGGACTGTAGAACACGTTCGGGTCGGTGATGTAGGCGCCCTGGATCGCGTACATCCAGTAGTGGGGGTTGCGGTTGGGCGCGCCCAGGGGCTGTGGGACGTCCTCCCAGTGTGCGATGAGCCCGCCGTGGTCGTAAGCGTGGCGCCGGAGAGCGTTGTAGATGCGCGTCATGTTCGCTTTCGTCGCGCGCTCCGCAGCCCCGCCCGGTCGGCCGAGTTGCAGGAGGCGGATGTTGCCGCCGGAGGTCACGGTGAGCGCCTGACCGTTCGCGAGCCAGGCGAGGTCGTTCGGGAATGGTCGGGGCAGATGACGGAAAGGGCGCGTGACCGAGGCTACGACGTAGGAGTCCGCGCCGTCGCCCTTGCTGACCACCAAGTCAAGCCGCTCGTAGTCGTCGGATTCCTGCAGACGTGCCAGGCGGTCGGTCGCGGGCGCGTAGGCGAAGCTCCAAGCCACGCGGTCCTCCGGAAGCCGGAAAACGCGGTTCCAGGACTGCTCCTCGGTGTTGTACTCGTAGACCCAGCGCTCGATGCCCTTCTCGGTGGTCCGCTCCCCGAGCACGCGAATGCGGTTGCGGGCGTGCCACCACGGGCCGGTGGTCTCGGCGATGCGGAAGCGCTCCTCGGGCCAGACGGCCTCGCCGATCGGGCGGCCCTTAAGCAAGTCATGAAAGAAGAGCCACACGTCGGCCGCGTGCTCCGGGGCGCTCGAATAGTGCAGGTAGGCGAGCAGACGATCCTCGGGGTTCACGGTGGGCGCGAACGGGAGGTCGCGGGCCGAGGTCGTGACAAGCAGAGCCGGCTCGGACTGCCCTGAGGCGTCCACCTCGTAGATGCCGGGCCGGAGGGTGCGGTTCTCGCTCGCCGCGTCCGGCACGGCGACGCAGATGATGCGGGACGCGCCCTTGCGCCACGCCGGATGGTAGATCAGGGAATTCTGGGTGACGCGCTTCTCGACGGCGCGTCCGTCAAACCGGGCGACATGGAGAGCCTGTCCGAGCTGCCCGTCCGGCCGCACCACGTAGCGCAGGAAGCAGTACCACTCGCCCTCGGCGGCGACCGCGGGGCTGTGCTGTCCGATCGCGGTCAGGTCCCGCTCCTCGATGACCACTTCCCGCTCATCCTGGGCGAACGCCCCCGCCATCGACAGCACCAGAGCCGCGAGCCAAAGCGCCGTGCCTCTCACGCGATGCACCTCCGTGTTGCGTAACCCGCTACAGAGGACGCCCGGCAGCCCCTCCGGGTTCCTCCGCGGAGCCCACGGACGCCAGTATACCACCCGACCCGCGCCCGTTTGACACTGCCCGGGGCCGATGGTACCATCCCCGCTCGTCCGCCCGCGCGCGGTCCCGGGCCCCGCGGGCACGCCGCGACGCTCTCCGCGTCG
>CAZCER010000909.1:0-1652 GCA_964497385.1 uncultured Armatimonadia bacterium
GACTTCGAGGATCGCGAATCGGACGAGCCCGACGAGGACGTTCTGGAGGCCGAGCTCGAAGAGGAAGAGCCGGACGAGGGCACGGCCGTGACCCAGCTTCCAAGCTATGCGATGAAGTTCATCGAGATCCTGCGCGAGGAGCGCCCGATCTCGGATCGGGAGATCGAGGAGGCGGCCCGCGCCACCGTGGAGACCGAAGAGGACATCGGCGAGGCGCTGGTGCGCCTCGGGGTGATCTCCGAGTCGGCCCGCGTGCGCGCGCAGGGGCGCCAGTGGGGCATCGAGTTCTTCGACCTCACGGACTTCGAGCCCGACCCGGCCATTGTCGGCATCGTCCACATCGAGCAACTCATGCGCTACGGCGTTCTCCCCGTGAAGCTCGAGGACACGACGCTCTATGTGGCCGCGGTGAATCCGGTCGACCTGAACGTGATCGACTCGCTGACCGTCACGACCGGGTACCAAGTGCGGGCCTACATCGCCATCGAAGAGGACATTCGGCGCATCCTGGGGCAGTTGGCTTCAGAGGGGCGCTCCGAGTAGCGCGGCCAACCCCGGGCCAAATCCACCTGCCGTCCGCGCCGCGGGCCCTACGGGTCCCGCGGCGTTCGCTTTGGCGTCCGGACCTCCCACGGAATCCAGGCTCATTTTCGCTACGTCAGGGTAATGGCGAACACCGAATGTGGCACATAACAATTGACGGTTCCCGAAAGGACCGGGCGGGTTCGAAGCGTAGAATCCACTAGCGTCGCCGGCGAGCCGCGCACCTCGATGAAGCTGGCCGTCCAGCGCCGAAATCGGCGTCCGCTCCTGGAGAGCAAACAGGGCCGAAGAGGTGAGGATCGAAAGCGACGCAGGGAGCGCTCAGACCCGCGGATGGGGTGATTGAGGAGTAGTGACGCAGACGGAAAGTCCTAGCGGAGCCCGACGGGGGGCCGCCAGACTGGCTTAGGGATCTAGCATCCGTCAAGGGCCGTGCGCCCGCGCCAGTAGGCAAGTGTCCCCGCTACGTCGGGCTCCGGATTGTGTACGGGGGAGAGCTACTCGATGCTCTGCAGGAACCCGTCCGCCCTCGCGCCGACCACGGCCGCCTCCTCGACGAGTCCGTCGAAGTCCTCCTCGCGAACCGGCAGCAGCTCGGAGAGTCCGCTCCAGACGACCGGCCTGGGATAGGGGTCCGCGGACGGACGCCCGGCGCGCGCCACCGCGGCGTTCGCCACATGAACGACCGAGATGAGAAGCGAGTGGGCGTGTCCGGGTTCCGGTGTGTGGTGGCCGGCTGCGGCGATGGTGAGCCCGAGCGGCAGGCTCCAGTGGATCAGCAGGCGGGAGCCGAGTTCGGCGTGCGTCAGCCCCATCTCCCGCGCCTCGACCTCGGGCAGACTCACTTCCTCGGTCACCGCCTCGCGGACGGCGCGGTATTCGGCGGGGTACACCTGGTCAAAGACCAGCAGGCCGATGTCGTGCAGCAACCCGGCCGCGAAAGCCTCCTCCGGATCGAGGTGGCCTGAGCGGACGGCGAGGCGCTGGGAGACCGAGGCGACGGCCACGGAGTGCCGCCAGAGGCGCCCGCGCAGTTCGTGGTCGGATCCGGGCACCACGGCGTAGGCGGCGGAGGCGATCGCGGCGGTGCGGATCTTGCTGAAGCCGAC
>CAZCER010000910.1:0-1648 GCA_964497385.1 uncultured Armatimonadia bacterium
AGAGCGGAGACGGTGGGGACGCAGGCAAGACCATCTCGCGTACGACGACGTCGAGCGCGTCCGGCACCGGCGCCGGCGCCGCCGGACCCGCCGCGCCGGCTGGCGGATCGGCGAAAGGCTCGGCGGGCGGCAGCGGGCTCTCCGGGGCCCAGGGCGGCACTTCCACCCCCAACGCGGGCAAGAGGCCGGCTGGCGGCTAGCGACCGGCGCGCCTGAACCTGTTCGATGCAACCGGCCGCGCCCGGGATGGGCGCGGCCGTTTCTTCTTCCGAGGGATAGCCCGCTACGCCAGGATCCCGGCAAGCGCCTCGGCGGCTCCCGCGAGCGCCTCATCGAGCTTCGATGCGTCCTTGCCGGCCGCGCGCGCGAACTCCGGCCGACCGCCTCCGCCGCCACCGCACGCCTTGGCCACGGCGGCCGCGAGCTTGCCGGCCTGCGCTCCCTTGGCGAGAGCCTCCGGCCCGACCTTGCAAACGATCGGCGCCTTGTCTCCCTCGACGGTCGCGAGCAGCGCCACGCAGGCGCCGTCCTTCTCGACGATCCGATCCGCGAGCGCGGAGAGCGCCTCCGGATCCGCGTCCTCGACGCGGGCCGCCACGAGCCTGAGCCCATCCGTGACCGGCGTCGCTTGCGCGAACAGGCTTTCGAGGTCCGGCCCGCCGCCGCGCCGCTTCAGATCCTGGACCTGCCTGCGAAGATCTCGCACAGACTCCTGGAGAGCCCCGATGCGCGTGGCGATCTCCGGCGCCGGCGCCCCCAGCTTCTCCGCCGCCGAGGCCAGCAGCGCCCGCTGCGCCTGGATGTGCTCCAGAGCGGCGAGTCCGGTCAGCGCCTCAATCCGGCGCGTGCCCGCCGCGACCGAGGACTCGCTCAGGATCACGAAAGCGCCGACCTCGCTCGTGCGGTCGAGGTGCGTGCCCCCGCAGAGTTCCTTCGAGACATCGCCCATCGTCACGACGCGGACCTCGTCCGTGTACTTCTCGCCGAAGAGCGCCATGGCGCCGGTCGTCTGGGCGTCCTCGAGACTCATGACGCGCGTCTCGACCGGCTCGGAGGCCAGGACGGCGGCCTGCACGGTGCGCTCGACGGCCTCCATCTGGGCGCGCGTCGCGGCCTCGAAGTGCGAGAAGTCGAAGCGCAGCCGGTCCTCCTCCACGAGCGAGCCGGCCTGCGCCACGTGCGGTCCGATGTGCTCGCGCAGGGCCGCGTGCAGAAGATGCGTCGCCGTGTGGGCCCGGCGGATCGCGTTGCGGCGCGCGGTGTTCACGGACGGGGTCGCCGCGTCGCCCGTTGCGAGCGTTCCCGACGCCACCGTCCCGATGTGGAGGATCAGGCCGTCCACCGGCTCGCGCACATCGGCCACCTCGAAGCGCCCCGCCTCGGTGACGACCGTGCCGCGGTCGGCCGTCTGGCCGCCCTTCTCGGCGTAGAACGGCGTTCGGTCCAGGACGAGCGCGCACTCGGCGCCTTCCTCGACGGCGTCGAGGCGTTCCTCCTCGCCCACGATCGCCGCGATGCGCGCCGAGATCTCTCCCTCGGGTTCGCGCACGAACTGACAGGAACCGGTCTCGCGGGCGAGTTCGACGTAGAAGGCCTTGGCCGCGGCGCTCTCCGTGTGCTTGAACACCGACTTGGAGCGCTGGCGCTC
>CAZCER010000911.1:0-1637 GCA_964497385.1 uncultured Armatimonadia bacterium
ATCGCTACTCGGTCTCCTCCGGCGAGGCCAGCGTCTGGAGCCAGGTGGCCGCCCCGCTCGACCCGGACGACTTCGAGGCCGGACAGACGTGGTTCACCTCGAAGGACGGGACGCGCGTCCCGATGTTCGTCTGCCGCAAGAAAGGTCTCGCGCTCGATGGTTCGGCGCCGGCCCTGCTCGGGGGCTACGGGGGCTTCCAGGCCTCGCTCACGCCGGGCTTCAACGCGAACGCCGTGTTCTGGATGGAGCGCGGCGGCGTCTTCGCCATCGCGAACCTCCGCGGCGGCGGGGAGTTCGGCGAGAAGTGGCACGAGGGCGGAATGCTTCTTGCGAAGCAGAACACCTTCGATGACTTCATCGCAGCGGCCGAGCATCTCGTGGCCGAGGGCTACACCCGCCCCGAGCGCCTTGCCATCGAGGGCGGGAGCAACGGCGGCTTGCTTGTCGGGGCGGCGCTGACGCAGCGACCGGACCTCTTCCAGGCCGTGTGCTGCGGCTACCCGCTGCTCGACATGGTGCGGTACCACATGTTTCTGCTCGCGAAGTTCTGGATCCCCGAGTACGGCTCCTCGGACGACCCCGAGCAGTTCCGCTGCATCCTGGGCTACTCGCCTTACCACAACGTGCGCGAGGGAGCGCACTACCCCGCGGTGCTCTTCACGACCGGTGACGCGGACACGCGCGTCGACCCGTTGCACGCCCGCAAGATGTGCGCCCTCCTGCAAGCGGCAACCGGCTCCGACCGACCCATTCTGCTCCGTTACGACACCAAGCTCGGGCACTCGGGCGGGCGGCCCGTGAACAAACAGATCGAGGATCAGACCCTGAAGATGAGCTTTCTGATGTGGCAACTCGGGATGTCCGTGGAGGAGAGATAGCCGTATGGCTCGCTTTGACCGCATGAGAGTGTTGAACGCAATCGCCGAGACCGGCCTCGTGCCGATCTTCTACCACCCCGATCCGGAGATCGCGCAACGGGTTGTCGGGGCCTGCGCCGAGGGCGGCGCCCAGGTCGTGGAGTACACCAACCGCGGCGACCGGGCGCTCGGGCTCTTCAACGGCCTGATCGAGTGGGCCGAGAGCCGCTTCCCCTGGCTGGCGCTTGGCGTCGGATCGGTGCAGGACGCCCCGACGGCGGCGCTGTACATCGCCGCCGGCGCGAACTTCGTCGTCTCGCCCATCCTGAACCCGGAGTCCGTTAGGCTGTGCAACCGCCGCAAGGTGGCTCACATCCCGGGCTGCGGAACGGTGAGCGAGATCTCCGAGGCTGAGGAACTCGGATGCGAGATCGTGAAGCTCTTCCCCGCCGGGGAGATGGGCGGGCCGAGTTTCGTGAAGTCGATGCTCGCGCCGATGCCGTGGTCGCGCCTGATGCCGACCGGCGGCGTCGATCTCACGGCCGACAGCATCAAGAGCTGGATCGAGGCGGGCGCCCTCTGCGTCGGAATGGGCTCCAAGCTGATCACCAAGGAACTCATCGCCGCGGGCGACTACGCCGGGATCACCGAGAACGTGAAGCGCGCGCTCGAGTGGGTGAAGTGGGCGCGCGGCGGCTAAGGGGTGTTGCGCGGAAGGCTCGGTAGGAGGCTGCGCGAGCGAGCGCGCGGACGACCGACGGGCGGCGTGGGAGGTGGCGG
>CAZCER010000912.1:0-1631 GCA_964497385.1 uncultured Armatimonadia bacterium
CGGGTCGGGGGGAGCATCTCTGGTCTGACTCAGGTCCCGGATTCGCGGGACCGGGACAGCTTCGGCGCGAGGCGGGGACGCGTCGCCTACCCGGGCGGGCCGCGCTGAGGTGACAGGCACGGAGGCCTATCCCACGGCGGAATGGGGGGACGCGTCGCCTACCCGTTCAGCCACTCCGCGCGATGCTCGGCGATGAAGGCGTCGTCGGTGAGGTGGGGGTAGGCGCGGGTGACGCGGTCGATCTCCGCGGCCTGACCGGGGCTCATGCCCTCCTTGGGGTCGAGACACCACGTTCCGGCGAGGAGGCCCTGGCGGCGGAGGACCTCGTGGATCCCGGCGATGCAGCCGGCGAAACCGTTCGCGGCGTCGAAGAGCGCGGCGTTCATGTCCGTAACCTCGGCGGCGAGACGGAGCAACTCGGCAGGGATCGGGCTCGCTCCGCGCGTGAGCGTCTGACAGGCCTTGAGCTGCTCGACCGCGCGGCGTGTGTGAACCGCCCAGTGCCCGAGCAGCCCCCCGACGATGCGGCGCTCGATGGGGCGGCCCCTCAGGATGAACCGGACCGGGGTCAGCAGGTCGATCAGGATGCTGTCGTCGTTTCCGGTGTAGAGGGCGATGTCCTCGCGGCAAGACTCGGCCAGGGCACGCACGACATCGAGCGTCCGGTAGCGGTTGAAGGGCGCGATCTTCACGGCGACGACGTTCGGGATCTCGGCGAAGCGCCGCCAGAACGCGTAGGAGAGCACCCGGCCGCCAACAGCGGGCTGGAGGTAGAATCCCACGATCGGGAGGACCTCGGCCACGCGCTCACAGTGGGCGATGAGAGCGTCGTCCCTTGCGTCGCTCAGAGCCGCAAGGCTCACGAGCCCCGCGTCGTAGCCGAGCCGCGCGAGGAGTTCGGCCTCGGCGATTGCCCGCTCGGCCGGGCCGCAGACGCCGCCGATGCGCACCATGTCGGATGGGAGAGCGTCCGCGGCGAGCGCGAGGACGGGTTCCAGAAGGCCGTGCTTCGGATCGCGGATCGCGAACTGCGTCGTGTGCACGGCGACGGCCAGGCCGCCCGCCCCGGCCGCCGCGTAGTAACGACAGAGGGCGCGCTGGCGTCGCTCGTCGAGCATGCGCGCCTTGTCGAGAGCCAGCGGGCAGGCCGGGATCACGAGGCCGCTGAGAAGGGCTTGTCGAAGGCTGGGGGGCATAGGGCGATCCTCTGCGTTCGGGTGGTGCGGAACCAGTGGGCGCGGCAAGCCGACGCCCCGACGGTCGGAATCAGTACTCTCCTGATCGGACCTCGAAGTGCGTGGGCTTGTCGTAGGTCTCCCTCTCGTTGCGCACCCAATCCGCAACCCACTCCATCACTTTGCCGATGGGGACCGACGGATAGCCGAAGAGCGTGTGCGCCGTTCCGGCGTCGCTGAGGAGCGCGTCGGGGGCTTCCTCGCCCATGAAGGCGACCTCGCGACCGAGGAGCCGCCCGAACT
The DNA here is from genome assembly GCA_964497385.1 of uncultured Armatimonadia bacterium. Classification (GTDB taxonomy): domain Bacteria; phylum Armatimonadota; class Zipacnadia; order UBA1398; family UBA1398; genus CAZCER01. The sequence goes on from CAZCER010000912.1 coordinate 1,479, forward strand.
CGAGCGCGAGGCGTCGCACGCCAAGCGCCTCCGGGCCTGTCAGGTTCAGGATGGTGGGCGGCGCGGCGACCTGTCCGAGAGCGAGCAAGGTCCTCGCGTTCGCGTCACCTTGCCAGATCGCGTTAAGGCAACCCATCCCCACATCCACGGGCT
>CAZCER010000913.1:0-1627 GCA_964497385.1 uncultured Armatimonadia bacterium
CCACTCGGCGCCCCCGTAACCGGTTGCCGAGTCGCCGTCAGCATCGATGAGGCCCATCAGGTCCCAGGCCGAGCCCGTAGAGGGGGCCCAGGCGAAGGTCATTCGCACCCGGAGCACTCCCCCGGCGCGCCGAAGCGTCGCGCCAAGGAGCGGCGCGGCGGCGAAGACCGGACCGTCCGGCGGTCCATCGGCGGGGCATGCGTACGGTTCGTCCTCTGAGAGCCAGAGGATGGGGCCGCCCGCCTGCTCGCCCGACGCGATCCCGAAGCGGACACCGGTCGAGGCAAGCGGCCCAAGGTCGGCCTCGTCGATGGCGATCACGACAACACAGCGTCCCTCGCCGTCATCCGTGGCCCGCACGGAGACGGTTCCGGCCGGCTCCGAGCCCCAGTCCCAACCGGGGCCCTGGTAGCGGTACAGCCCGAAGTCGGACACGTCCATCGGTGCTGTGCTCCCCCCTGCGGCGGCCCACAGCGGCGAGGCGCACACGAGGAATGATGACGCGAAGGCGCTTGCGACAAGAACGGCTTGCCCGCACACACGACCCATGAGGCCTGATCCCTTTCGCTCCTGAGACTCTCGCCCGTGAGTTCCGCTCCGCCCCCCGCATCCCTGCCGGTGTGGTGACCGCTTACCGCCGCGCGCTCCGGCGCAACCGCGGACGCGATGGGAGAGTGCCCGACGAGACGGGCTCGCGGGGCGCGGGCCCCGCGTCGGCTCTCGTCCTTGTGTCTTTCTGGCGGCTTCTCCGCGCCTGGGGTAGAATCGGGGTGAGAGAGTGGGCCGGGCGGTCGCGTTCACGGAGCGGCTCGCCGCTTCGTGACCGAGGAAAGTCCGGACTCCACAGGACAGGGCGCCGGGTAACACCCGGGCGGGGCGACCCGACGGACAGCGCATAGAAACCAGACCGCCTCCCGCGGGAGGTAAGGGTGGAAGGGTGCGGTAAGAGCGCACCGGGCGGCCGGCGACGGTCGTCGACTCAGCAAACCCCGCCAGGAGCAAGGCCACATAGGGGAGCATCGGGGTGGTCCGCCCCGCTCCCGGGTAGGCTGCACGAGGTGGGCGGCAACGTCCATCCAAGATAGATGACCGCCGCGGCGGGCCCCGCCCGCCGCACAGAATCCGGCTTACAGGCTCACTCTCTCGCACCACCGCCCGCGCTCGTCGCGACGCGCCGAGGCTATCCGCCCTCTACGGCCCGCCCATCGTCTGAACCAACGCCGGCATCGCCCTCTCCGCGATCATCACCGGGTCGTCCCAGCCCGGCAGCCCGGAGAGTGTCACGGCGCTCCCGATCACGCGCCAGGTCGTCGGGCCGAGTTCGTGGACACCACCGGTGATCATCTCGAGGCATGCGGGGTCCACGAACGGCGCCGCGGGCACTGTGAGGCGAACCGGCTCCCACGCCACCTCGTCGCTCGGGACTTGGTCTCCGCACCATTCCAGCGGGACTGGCGTGGCCGCCTTCGCGAAGACGACCACCGTCAGCGGACGAAGGGCGTCGGACTCGCGCGAGAGCAACCCGCGCGGCCCCACTTCGCCGTGGCGCTCGCGGAGATGGATCGCCCGTGCATCGGTCCGGCGCACGGCAGGCGCCCTCACCCCCCAAACGGGCGCGAGGCTGGTC
>CAZCER010000914.1:0-1625 GCA_964497385.1 uncultured Armatimonadia bacterium
CCGCTCGGACAAGGGATACCACCTAAACCGGTTGCATTCCTTCCAATGCGTCGCCGCCGCCCCCTCGCCATGGGTCGGGCTCTACGCGAGCCATGACGCCTCGCTCGTGCTCTACCTGAAGGAGGATCGCTCGGCGACCGTGGTGCTGCCCGAGCGCTCCGACCAGCGGGCGACGTGGACCCTTGAGGGAGACGGCGCGCGGGTGGACGGCGTCGTGTCCGGCGTGCTCGCGCACGCGCCGGCGAGCGAGCGCTACGCGTTCACTTCGGACGCGCGGCCGGGTCAGCCGGCCAGCCCCTCGACGCCTCTCGTGAAGCTCGAGGAGTGACTCGCGTGGAGCGCGGTCAAGTGCGGCCGCAACCGGAAGGGGCGGCCGCCGGCCCCACCGAAGCACCGTGCCGGCGCCCCAGGCGCACGGATACGGAGAGATCGCCCCATGACCGAACTGCGGCTCGACACCTGGACGATGCCTGGCGCGGACGTCGGCCCGGAGAACCCGCTCCCGCCTCTCGCGCCGCCCATCGATGAGCACGCCTCCGTTCACCTCGACCCCGAGATCCCCGAGGAGGACCAACGCTACGTGGGCTATGGACGCGTGTCCGGCGCGCTCCCGTATCTGATGCAGGACGGCTACACCCGGAAGCGCGCGCCCAAGGCGTTCCGAACCGCGGTGCTCGAGAACGAGGTGTTGCGGGCGACCTTCTTGCTCGATCTCGGCGGCAGGCTCTGGTCGCTTACGCACAAGCCGACCGGGCGCGAACTCCTGGAGACGAACCCCGTCTTCCAGCCCGCGAACCTCGCGATCCGCAACGCCTGGTTCAGCGGCGGCGTCGAATGGAACGTCGGGCTCGTCGGCCACTGCCCGTTCACGTGCTCGCCGCTCTTCGCAGCGCGCGCCGAGCGCGACGATGGAACCCCCGTGCTGCGGTTGTGGGAGTACGAGCGGATCCGCGGGGTTCCCTTCCAGATCGACGCCTATCTCCCGGACGGGTCTCCCGTGCTCTACGTGCGCGTGCGCCTCGTGAACCCGCACGATCACACCGTGCCGATGTACTGGTGGTCGAACATCGCGGCGCCGGAGACGCCCGAGACGCGCGTCCTCACGCCGGCCGATCACGCCTATCAGTTCGGATACGCGGGCGGGCTCGGACGCGCGCCGATCCCCCTCTACGACGGCCGCACCGACGCGACCTACTCCACCAACATCGGGCGCTCGATGGATTTCTTCTATCGCGTGCCGGACGGCGCGCGCCCGTGGATCGCGGCCCTCGACGCCGAGGGCAAAGGCCTTGGCCAGACGTCGACCGCGCTCCTCAAAGGCCGGAAGCTCTTCCTCTGGGGAGTCGGGCCGGGCGGGAAGCGCTGGCAGGAGTTCCTCTCGGAGCCTGGGCGCGCGTACATCGAGATCCAGGCGGGTCTCGCACGCACGCAGACGGAGCATCTCCCCATGCCCGCCCGGGCCGAGTGGGAGTGGCTGGAGGCCTACGGCTACCTCGAGGCCGATCCGGTGGTGGTGCACGGCTCCGACTGGGACGCCGCGCGCCAGTGCGTGGGTGACGCGATCGAGGGGCTCGCGGCGCGGGAAGCCGTCGACAACGAGTTTGAGCGGAGCGCGCCGATGGCCC
>CAZCER010000915.1:0-1610 GCA_964497385.1 uncultured Armatimonadia bacterium
GTTGCCGTCGCCGTCGACCAAGGTCTTCAGCGCCCAGTCGCTCTCGTCGATCGCGATCTGCGCCCCGATGCGCTGGAGCCACACCCCCACCACGTTCGACCGCTGCAGGCGGAGCGCTTCGTACGTCGCCTTGAGCGTGCGGCCGAACTTGCGGAGCCGCACCGTGTGGTCCGCGGTGCTCAGTTCGACGGTCGGGATCACCGCGCCCTCCGCGATCTCGTGGAGCTGCCGGTCCTCCTCCGCGTCCGCGAGCCACGTGCCGTCATAGGTGTGGGCCGCGATGTGCGTCTCGGTCGCCACGATCTCCGGCAGGAGCGACTCCGCCATCATTCCGGCCCGCACCTGGCTCTCCACGTAGTGCGGGAAGAGCACCGCCGAGGACGTCGAGGCGAAGAACTTGCCGATCACGTCGGCGTCGGGACCGAAGACCTTCAGGTCGTGAGCCATGAGCTGTCGGGCGAAAGCGCCCGCGTCCTTCAGAGCGCCGTCGTAGCTCTCCGACGGATCGAGTTCCTCGAGCATGTCCGCGAAGCCAACGCCCTTCAGGCGCGCCTCCTGGTACAGCTCCTTCTCGAGATCAAGCTTGTTCACGTGGGCCAATGCGCCACCCCTCTCTTCACCCGTTGCGCGCCGCCTGCGCCGCGCGCCCTAGAACACCACATCCACCGTGCCGGCCGTGACGCCCAGCGCCACGATCCGGCCCTTGCCCCCGGAAGCGACGCCCTTCACGGTCGTCGCGCCCGAGGCCTGGATCTGCTGGCCGAGGCTCGGCGAACCCGTGGAGGGCAGCCGCGCGATCGAGCCGCTGGTGAACAGCTCCACCCCGACCACCGCGCCGCTCGGAGAGACCGTGCGAACGACGCCCGCCGGCGCGTCGCCGTCCGAGCATTCGCTGACGGCGTAGTCGCCGTCCGCGTCGTGGACCACCAGGTCGCCAACCGTCGGATCCGTCCATCCCTCGGCCGGCGTGAAACTCGCGACGACGCCCTCGATCGGGCCGCCGCATATCCTGCGGTTCGCCATGCGTTTCCCTTCCTTTCGGTGTTTCGTCATGCGGCGCAGCCGCCCCCGGCTGCGAAGCCCACCGGTTCGGACCGAGACGGTCCGACCACCCGAGCCCGCTACGGCCTCACGTACCCCGACGTGTCCACGCGCGACTCGCGACGCGCCTGGCTCGCGGCGTCGGGCGGCCGAAGCCAGTCGAGCTTCTCATCCAGCCGAGCGCAGAGCGCGCTGAGTTCCGGCGCGGTCATGCTCTCGACCCGTCCCTCCACGGAAGTCCAGAGATCCGTCGCCCCCGCGAGAGCGCAACGCGACCGCAGTTCGCGCCGGAGTTCCTCTCTGCGACAGCGCCCCTCGTCGATGAGCGGGCCAGCCTCCGCGAGTTCCGTCTCCCGCGCGTGCAGCAGCGCGGCGAGGCTCTCCGCTCGGCTGCGGTAGTAGTCGAGTTCCTCATGCTGAAGCGGCCGCGGGAGCGACGCGCCTTTCGTGAGCATGGCGTCGTACTGGCTGCCGAGGTACACGAGCGAGCCCTCCACCGCCTCCGCCGCGCCCGTCCAGGAACCGGTCGCGACCCGACCGTCATACTCCCGACCGGCGATGTGCCCGCA
>CAZCER010000916.1:0-884 GCA_964497385.1 uncultured Armatimonadia bacterium
GGAGGGGGAATCTCACATGCCCAAGATCGCTTTCATGGGCGCCGGGAGCACGGTCTTCGCGAAGAACGTCCTCGGCGACTGCATGCTCACGGACAGCCTGCGCGGGAGTCATATCGCGCTGTACGACATCGACGCCTCGCGCCTCGAAGAGTCGCGCCTCATGCTCGAGACGCTCAACAGGAACGTCAACTCCTCGCGCGCGACCATCACCGCCCACCTCGGCGTGGGCGAGCGGCGCGAGGCGCTCCGCGGCGCGAGCTACGTGGTCAATGCCATCCAGGTCGGCGGCTACGAGCCCGCGACTGTCATCGACTTCGAGGTGCCGCGCCGCTACGGCCTGCTCCAGACCATCGGCGACACCCTGGGCATCGGCGGGATCTTCCGGTCGCTGCGGACCATCCCCGTGGTGCTCGACTTCGCGCGCGACATGGAGGAGGTCTGCCCCGACGCGTGGTTCCTCAACTACGTGAACCCCATGGCGATGATCACGGGGGCCCTGCTCGAGGCCACCGGAGTGCGCGCCGTCGGGCTCTGCCACTCCGTGCAGGGCTGCGCCCGGGGCCTCCTCCGGCAGACGGGGCTCCTCGAGGGCGTCGCGAACCTGCGCTGGAGCGTCGCCGGCATCAACCACCAGGCGTGGCTCCTCACGGTGTCCGACGGCGGAAGGGACCTCTACCCGGAGATCAAGCGGGTCGCCGAGCGCATGAACGCCGACGCCCGCCGGCCGGGCGGGAAGAAGCACCACGACATGGTCCGCTTCGAGATCATGCGCCGCTTCGGCTACTACGTCACGGAGAGCTCCGAGCATTCCGCGGAGTACATGCCGTACTGGATCAAGCGGCTGTACCCCGGCTTGGTGGAGGAGTTCAACATCCCCATCGACG
>CAZCER010000916.1:894-1287 GCA_964497385.1 uncultured Armatimonadia bacterium
CGCTCTCGCACTCCCGCACCACGGAGTACGGCTCGTACATCATGGACGCCGTGGAGACGGGGGTCCCCTTACGCGTCCACGGCAATGTCCTGAACAGGGGCCTCGTCACGAACCTGCCCGCCCGCGCCTGCGTCGAGGTCCCGTGCCTGGTGGACGGGAACGGCGTGCAGGGCTGCGCGGTGGGCGAGCTCCCGGAGCAGTGCGCGGCGCTCAATCGGACGAACGTCAACGTGCAGCTCCTCACGGTGGACGCGGCGCTCAGGCGCAGGCGGGACAGCATCTACCAGGCCGCCATGATGGACCCCCACACGTCGAGCGAGCTCAGCCTGGACGAGATCGTGCGGCTCTGCGACGAGCTCATCGAGGCGCACGGCCCGCAAGAGCGGCGTCGGC
>CAZCER010000916.1:1297-1606 GCA_964497385.1 uncultured Armatimonadia bacterium
CACCGACCTGGAGGGGGCCGCCGGCGTCTCGCGCTGGGACCAGACGAGGCCTCCTGAGGCGACGCCGGAGTCGAAGGCAGTGGCCATGACGCTCCTCACCCGGGAGGTGAACGCCGCCGTCGAGGGGATCCTGGACGCATCGCCCAAGGCGGAGATCCTGGTCTGGGACGGGCACTCGAGCGGCGGCATCGACATCCTGGAGCTCCACCCGCGGGTGGAGTTCCTGAGCCGCGGGCGGCCCATCGCGCCGCCGTACTACCTGGACGACTCCTTCGACGCGCTCTTCTTCGTCGGGCAGCACGCCATGGC
>CAZCER010000917.1:0-1603 GCA_964497385.1 uncultured Armatimonadia bacterium
CCTTCTACCAGGCCGAGGCCATGGCCTGGGACCTCTACGCCGCCCAGTGGGCCGCGGGAGTCGGGGCGGCCTGCGCCCTCGCGGGGCTCGTGATCGGATACCGGTGGGGGAAGAGGAAGGCGCGGTCGACGAGGTAGACAGAACCCCATCCCCAGTGGCACAGGCCTCCGCGCCTGTGACTGTCAGCCCGTGAGGAGTCCATCCATGTCCACCATGCGAGCCGCAGTTCTCACCGGAACGCGCACCATCGCCACCGAGACCGTCCCCCTTCCCGCGCCCGGCCCCGGGTGGGTGCGCCTCAAGGTCGAGGCCTGCGGAGTCTGCGGGAGCGACCTGCGTTACTTCGAGGGCGAGAACCCTTGGTCGCTCCACACTCTGGGGTACCACAAGCCGCTTCCGCCGCGGATGGTGCTCGGGCACGAGATGGCCGGCTTCGTCGATGCCGTCGGGCCCGATGGCGATGAGAGCCTCATCGGGCTGCGCGCGGCGGCGCTCTGCTTCCAGGTGTGCGGGAAGTGCCCGGAGTGCCTGCGCGGCGCCGAGCACCTCTGCGCCTACACCCAGCACCTCGGCCATGGCGCCGGCTTCGAGGGCTGGGACCTCAATCCCGGCGGGTACGCCGAGGCCTGCCTGGTGTGGGAGAGGCGTGTGATCCCCCTGCCCGACTTGGTGAGCTTCGAGGACGCCGCGTTCCTCGACGGGCTCGCGGTCGCGGTCCACGCGGTCCGGCGCTCGGGGCTCGCGGAGGGCGGGGCGGCGCTCGTGCTGGGCGCCGGCCCCATCGGGCTCCTCTGCGCGCAGGTGGCCGCGGCGCGTGGCGCCGGGGTGGTCGTCTGCGCCGAGACGGATCCGGCTGCCCGCGAGCACGCCCGGCGCGTCACGGCGGCCGAGGCGCTCGACCCGACCGAGGACCCCGTCGCCGAGCATGTGCGCGACGTGACCGGCGGTGAGGGCGTCAGCGCGGTGATCGACACCACGGGGGCGCTCGAGGCCCAGCGGGAGGGCGTGAGTTCGCTCGCCCCGGGCGGGACGATGGTCTACCTCGCGGGGCCGGCGGCGGGTCTCGTCCTCGACCTGAAAGCGCTCGCCGGCGAGCGCTCGCACACCACCTCGGCGAACTTCCGCTATCCGGAGATGGATGAGGCGCTCGACCTCGTCATACGCGGTCGGATTCGGTTCGACGGCCTTGTGACCCATCGGTTCGGTCTGGAGGACGTTCCGCGCGCCATGCAGGTCATGGAGCGCAAGCGCGAGGAGGGGGCCTTCAAGGTCGTGATCGAGCCGCAACGGTGATCGTCGCGGGCTTCGTCACCTTGGAGGTGTCCCGTGCGTCATGGGTGAACAAGTGCCATGCCTTTGGAGTAGAGGCATCGCGCCTATCGCTCAGCCAGGCTGAGTTGATCGTTCCGAGACTTGGAGGACCGTACCCCATGACACTCGCACTGAGCACGGCCTTCGATCGCCTGCGCATGCTGCCGATCCTCTTTGCGGCTCCGCCTCCGCCCCCGCCTCCGCCCCCGCCGGGCGGTGGCGCACCTCCCCCGCCTCCCGCGCCGGGTGGCTATGCCCCGCCTCCGATGTCCGGCGGCCCGGCCGAGCAGGC
>CAZCER010000918.1:0-1603 GCA_964497385.1 uncultured Armatimonadia bacterium
GTCCCTGAGGGGTGGTCCTCGCGCGTCATCGCCGCTTCGCCCCCGAACGCCGTCACGACGTCCAGAATCCGCTGGTCGTCGCACGCCACGAGCACGCGCTGAAGCGTGCGCGCCTGAGTGCAGCGTTCATAGACGTGCTGGATCATGGGCTTGCCGGCGAGGGGAAGCAGGGCCTTTCCGGGAAGGCGAGTGGACGCGAATCGCGCGGGGATGACGCCAACGGAGGTTATCCTTCCTGGTCGGTGCCAAGGGTGGGCTGAAGCGCTTCGGCGATGTCCGAGAGAATCTCGACGAGTCGGGCGCGGCGGCGCGCCTGATCGTGGATCAGCCCGTCGGGGTCCATGGAGATCACATGCTCCGCAAGGAGGCTGAAGAGCACCGCCAGCGACCGGCGGAGTTCCGGTTCCTCGTCGACGGCGTCGGTGAGGACTCGACCGACTCGATCCCAGTTGGCGACGGCCTCCAGGAGCGCCGGATCGCCCTCCGGCGCCTGCATCATGGAGGCGAAACCGTCGAGAAAGCCCGAGAGGTCTCGGATCGCGAGTTCCGCGGTCTCCGGTTCCTCGGCCGCGCGAGTGTACCCGGGCTCCTTGGCCTGTCGGATGGACTCGAGGAGCGATGCACCGCCCTCATCGGAAGCCCCGACGGTGATGAGAGCGTCGCCGTCGAGCTGCGCCACCGGCACCGCCGGGCTGCGGTGCCCCAACTCGCGCAACGGAGGCAGGTTCGGAGCGTCCTCCCCGACGACGGCGATCACCTCGTCCTGAGCGCTCTCATCGAACACCGGCACGTCCGTCATGCCGCGCTTGACCTGGATGCCGGATCCGTCCACCTGGCTCATGTCGATGACGTCCGCGGAGGCGCTGAAGTCCGCGATCGGAAGGGCCCCCTCGCGCGCCGGCGCTTCCGCGGACGTGGACGTCGTCCGCGCGGCGCTTCTGGGCGGGGCCAGCGCGGACAGGCGGCCGACGAGCGTTGCCGCGCCGCGCTCGCGCCTGAAGGCGCGCGGCGACGGCCCCTCCTCGATCCCGGCGTCGCTCGCGAGCGCGGAGAGCTTGATCCTCGGGGACCCCACTACGTCCGACAAAGAGAGAGGCGGCGGAGCGGGCATGCCTGCCCCGCTCGGATCCGCTTCGTCAGGCCAAACGGCCGCGACGCCCGTGAGAGACAGGCCCAGCAGAGCCCATGCCTCGGCTCCCTCAATCGTCTCGTCAAGAGCCCCCTGCAGATCGGCGACCGCGATCAGCGCGGCCGGACGCGACCCCAGGGCTTCCTCCATGTCGGCATGCCAGGTGGCGCACGCCTCAGCGAGCGCCAGACCGGCGGCCTCGCAGGCGTGCGGCGCGAGTCGGTCCTCCTCGTCGGCGATCTCGGAGACCTCGACCGCCAAACCGGTCGGCTCATAGGGCGCCTCCACGGCCGGCTCGTCACGAGGCTCCGGCGGCTCCGGCAGATCGTCCTGCCACTCACGGAGCCGCTCCGCGCCTACGTCGGCGATCTCCTCGGCGGCAAGTTCGGCGCTGTGATGCAGAAGCGCGTCCTCAGACTCCGCGAGTGCCGACACCTCAACAGCGAGCCCAGTCGGTTCGGGTTCGGGTTCCGG
>CAZCER010000919.1:0-1598 GCA_964497385.1 uncultured Armatimonadia bacterium
CATGCGGACGATCCGTGTCCGTCTGGAATACGACGGCACGGACTACGCGGGCTGGCAGGTGCAGCCGAACGCCCGGACGTTGCAAGCCGAGACCGAGGAGGCCCTGTACAACCTGACGCGAGAGCGCACGCGGGTGCATGCGGCGGGTCGCACGGACGCCGGAGTCCACGCGCTCGGACAGGTGATCTCGTTCACCACCGAGACCGCGATCCCCGGCGAGCGGTTCGCCCTTGGGCTGAACCGCTTTCTCCCGACCGCGATCCGGGCGCTGGAGTCGGAGGAGGTCTGCGAGGGCTTCCACGCGCGCTACTCCGCGAGCGGCAAGGTCTACGAGTATCGGGCGATGGCGCATCGGGGCCTGAGGCCGCTGTTGGCCAGATACTGCTGGCTGGTGTGGCCGGAGCCGGCGATCGACCGGATGCGCGCGGCGGCGGAGACGCTGGTTGGAGAGCACGATTTCGCGGCGTTCGCCGCGAGCGGCAGGATGCCGGGCAGCACGGTTAAGAGGCTTGCGCGCGTGACGATCGACGCGGTCCCGAGGCGAGAGATGGGGCCGAGCGCGGAAGAGGGCGAGGCGCTGGTCTTCCGGTTCGAAGGCGGCGGCTTCCTCTACAAGATGGTCCGAAACATCGTCGGGACGCTTGTGGAGATCGGACGGGGCGATCGCGACCCCGCGGACATCGTGAAGGCGCTGGAGAGCGGAGACCCGGCCTACCGGGGAGCGACCGCGCCGCCACAGGGATTGGTGCTCGTTCGCGTTCTATACCCTCCGACGGGGTGACGCGGGCGCGAGAAGGGAGCACGTCGGAATGCGAACAGTGAGTGCGAAGCCTGAGGAGATGGAGCGGCGCTGGTTTGTCGCGAGCGCTGACGGCGAGGTGCTCGGGCGTCTGGCGGTCCGCGCGGCCACCGTGCTGCGCGGCAAGCACAAGACGCTCTTCAGCCCCCACGTAGACTGCGGTGACCACGTCATCGTCACCGATGTCGAGAAGATCGTCCTGACCGGCAAGAAGATGGAACAGAAGATGTACTACTCGCACTCCGGGTACCCCGGAGGGCTGAAGTCCGCGACCGCGCGGCGCATGATGGAGAAGCACCCGGAGAAGGTCATGCGGCACGCGATCCGAGGCATGCTCCCGCACAACCGCCTCGGACGTCAGATGCTCCGCAAGCTTCGCCTCTACGTCGGCTCGGAGCATCCCCACGCGGGGCAGCGCCCGGAGCCGTTGCCGTAGGCACGCGTCGCGCTGACGGAAGGAACACTGAGCGATGTCTGAAACGCGCTACTATGGAACGGGCCACAGGAAGACCTCGGTCGCTCGCGTTTGGCTGAAGCCGGGCTCGGGCCAGTTCGTGGTGAACGACAAGCCGCTGGCCCAGTATCTCGCCCAGGAGATCCTGGTCGGGGTCGTCAATGAGCCGCTCCAACTCACGGAGACGGCCGGAACCTTCGACATCATGGCGACCGCCGAGGGCGGCGGCGTCGTCGGCCAGGCGGGAGCGCTCCGTCACGGGGTCGCGAAAGCCTTGCTCGAGTACAACCCCGAACTCCGCGTGACCCTCAAGAAGGCCGGATTTCTGACGCGCGACCCACGGAT
>CAZCER010000920.1:0-1596 GCA_964497385.1 uncultured Armatimonadia bacterium
CCATCTCGAGCGGGTGCATCTTCAGAAGATCGAAGGCGGGCAGAAGCGGCTCCTCCGGGGGGGAGGGACTGATGATCTGGGCGTAGTTCCCGTCCGTGAGGCCCGCGTACCACCAGTGGTTCCGACCCTCCGAGTACACGGGGCCGCGGTAGGCTGTCTTCTCGTTGAAAAGGAGCCTGCCGAAACACTCGAAGGTGCGGCGGAACGTTCCCGCCCCGGGGACGCGCGCGTCGTAGTCCACACGTTCGAAGGGCGTGACGGCCGTGTGGACGTCGCAGTAGCTGTGGTTGCTGCCGAACCTCTCGCGGATCTGAGGAGCGAGTTCGGCCTCCATCTCGACCGACCACATCGGTTTGGGTGCGTAGCAGCGCATCCAGGCGCGCTGCAGGTCTCCGTTCGGATGACGACTGACGTGGTCCGGATCCCAGTGGCTGTTCACGGGGGCGAAGTCCGTGTAGTTCGTGTAGAGCCCGACGAGCCAGCCGAGAGCCTGGACGCGCTCGACCATGTCCCGCAGAGGCCGATCGCCCCCGCGCGCCGGGCCCGCGTTCAGGCGGAAGGTGAAGCTCTCTCCGGCGTCGCGCCAGGAGTCCTCGTGGTAGCGGATCGCGACCTTGTCACACCCGTAGGCGCGGTACTGGGAGGCTTGCTCGACCTCGGCGTCCCTGTTGAAGCCGTCCTTCACGCGCCAGAGCCGGTCGGCCATCCTGTCGCGCATCGGTGACGCCGGGTTCGGGATCGTCGGGAGGACCTCGGTCACATCGGGTGAGGCGGTCAGGAACAGGCGCTCGCGCACGGGGTTGCGGGCTCCGTCAGTCTTGGGGTTGTAGAGGGCCCCGCCATTGCAGACCGCGAAGCCGTCACCGAGTTGCGCGCCGCCGTAGAGGACGGACGCATCCGAGTAGTACCAGTCGAGCTGCTCGAAGAGGAAGAGGTCATCGGCGAGGAGCACGCGCGGGTCGTTCCCGCCGTAGGTGAGGTACGGGAAGCGGAACAGCTTCGCGTCCGTCAGCCCCTCGGCGCGACCGAGGCTCAGGCGTTCGATGACGGGCGTGTCCGCCTCCGCCTCGACGATCAGGGACTTCTGAACCACGCGCAGCCGGTAGGTGACGACCGCGCTCACGTCATCCACGGACAAGCGCCACCTTGCGGTGAGGGCACCGCCCTCGAGCGAGGAGCCGATGAGCACGCGGGCGACGCGCGGGTCATCGGGCGCGAGCGCGCCGTCCGGAGTCAGCAGATGCACGCCCCCACCGGCGCACGGCCGAAGAGCGCGGCCGTCGTACCGCAGCTCGATGTCCCCGAGCGTGCCCGTGACCGGCGCATAGCGGTACTCCAGGTCGCAGTCCTCGCCCTCGTAGCGAAAGACGGCGGTGTCTCCCTCAAGGACGGCCGGGTTCGTGAACTCCGCAGTCAGGTTCGTGGGCAGGATCGTCTCGGGCCGGGTGGGGAACGGGAGTGTCTCAGGCCAGGGCTCGAAGGTGAGGGGTGCGCGCGATTCCTCGTAGAAGGCGCAGGGGCCGAGGTAGATGCTGCGCGGCTCGGTGTTCCGTCCTCCCGTGAAGCTGAGGCCGACGAAGCTGACGGGCCTCGCCG
>CAZCER010000921.1:0-1587 GCA_964497385.1 uncultured Armatimonadia bacterium
CCGTGGGACGCGTGATACCGAAAACGTCCGCGGCCTGCTGCGCTCCGGCGGGGCCAACCTCCAGAACGGCGCGCTCGTCAGCGCGAACGCGAGCTGGGAGTTCTAGCTAAACCGCAAGCGCGAAACGACACGGAGCCCCGAGCGCGCGCCGCTCGGGGCTCCGTTCTCTTTCCGGGCTGCGGGACGACCGGCCATCAGGCGGCCAGCGACTCCGGCCGAGATTCCTCCGCCCGCGTGCGCGGCTCCACCACCCAGAGCGCCGTGCCGATCGCGGCCGCCCCGGCGAGGACGGTGCAGGCCGCGAAAAGGACCGTGTAGCCGGCCGTCTCCGCGAGAAACCCCGCCGCCACCGGCGCTCCCACCGAGACCGGCGCCAGAAGCGTCGCCATCAGCGCCACGATCGGCGTCTTGTCGGTCGCCCGGCAGTAGTCCATGAGAAGCCCGTTCACGGAGAGCACGTCGATGATCCAGATTCCGCCGACGACCCCGAAGGCGATCACCGTCCACACGGGAGAAGGCGCCAGAAGCGCCAGGACGCCGGCGACGCAGACGAGCGCGGGCGAGACCACGGCGACCACCCGGTTCCCGAAGCGATCGCCCGCCCAACCGGCCCACAGCCCGTGCACGATCTGCGAGGCGACCGCCGCGCCGGCGAACAGCGCGGCCGCGGAGTCGGGCAGATCGAAGCGCTCCTTCGCGGCCACCGCGAGGAACGCCAGGATCCCGCCGCTCGCCGCCGCGCTCGGAAGCCGCCAGAAGAGCAGACGCCGAAAACCCGGTTCGGACCACGCCCGACCGAAATGGGTCCGAACGAAACGGGCGAAGGACTCATGTTTCTCGGGCGCGGGATCGGCCGGCTCCACCACGCCCCAGAACAGGTTGATGCTGACCGTCACCGCCGCGCCTGCCGCCAAGGCGCACGCGGCGTACCCCGCCAGGCCGGGCAGGTCCGCGAGCAGACGGTGCGAGGCCCACGCTCCGAACAGCCCCGCCACCGGCCCCGCCGACAGCATCCAGCCCCACAGGGTGTTCCGCTTGCCCGGCGGAAGCGTCCGGTCCATCAGGTTCACCCAGACGGGCATGACCATTCCCATCGAGAGCCCGAAGACGGCGACGCACGCGAGGATGAGCGCGCACGCGAGTTCGGGGCCGAGGGCGTCGGCGTACCGCGTCACCGCCCCCAGAGCGTAGAACGCGACGCACGCCGGGTAGTGCGCGAGGATGAAGTAGACCAGCTTGCGGGGCAGGTGTTCGGTGCGATAGGCGCAGTAGAGCTGCGGGATGGCCGCGCTGATCGCGTAGGCCGCGCTGAGACTGCCCACAATGCGGTCCGAGGCGCCGAGACGCTTCAGGAGGAAGGCCACAACCGTGCTGAAGGCGCAGACCGCAACGCCGAAGCCCCACACGGCTTCCACGGTGGTCATCAGAAGCATATTCCGCAAGTACTGGCCTCTTGAGAGGCGACGCAACCTGCAAACCGCGCCGTCGCTCGGAAGGGGCGGGGTGGGATCTGACTGCATGGGACGCTCCCGATCGGATGAATGTACGACCACACTGTGGCATCGAACCGCGCCGCTTGGAAGGGTT
>CAZCER010000922.1:0-1582 GCA_964497385.1 uncultured Armatimonadia bacterium
GATGCCCGGCAAGCCGAACGTCGCCGTCTTCGACACCGCCTTCCACCAGACCATGCCCCGCGAGGCCTATCTGTACGCCATCCCGGTGAACTACTACGAGGAACACGGCATCCGTCGCTACGGTTTCCACGGCACGAGCCACTACTACGTCGCGGCTCGCGCGGCGGAGATGCTCGAACGCATGGGCCGCGACGGCCGCAAGGCGCGCATCGTGACGTGTCACCTCGGCAATGGCTGTTCCATGGCCGCGGTCATGGCGCTCTGCTCGGTTGACACCACGATGGGGATGACCCCGCTCGAGGGCTGCGTCATGGGCACGCGCAGCGGCGACATCGATCCCGCGATCCTCCAACACATCGCCCAACTCGACGGCCTCACCCTCGACGCCGTCGTCAACCTGCTCAACAAGAAGAGCGGCCTTCTTGGGCTCTCGCAGCTCTCGAACGACATGCGCGACGTGCTCGCCGCCGCGGCCGAGGGCAACGAGCGCGCCTATCAGGCGTTCCTGGTGTTCTGCTACCGGATCCGCAAGTACATCGGGGCGTACGCGGCCGCGATGGGAGGGCTCGACGCCGTCGTCTTCACGGCCGGGATCGGGGAGCACTCGCCCGAGGTTCGCACACAGGTCTGTAAGGGACTCGAGTTCCTGGGTATAGAGATGAACGAGCCGGCGAACCACGGCAAGGGCGACCGCCTGATCAGCACCCAGGAGTCGAAGTGCGCCGTCCTGGTCATCGGCACCAACGAGGAGCTAGTCATCGCCCGCGAGACGGAGCGCCTCTGCTGCGCGAGGTGAGGCGCATGGAGCAACAGATACAGAGCGACCTGCCGGCCCTGGTGGCGATCCTGCCCCAAGCGGTGCGGGAGGCTTTGGAGCGCAGCGGGCCCGGACACGCCGAACTGCAAGAGGTCGTGATGGATCTCGGCCGACCGCCCGAAGTGCGCTACCGCGGCTCCACCAAGCTCCTCCCGCTCTCCGAACAGCCCGTCAGCGAACAGGACATCCTGCACGTCGTTTCGCGCGTGAGTGAGTTCGGGGACGACAACCGCGCGGGCATCGAGCGCACCCTGCACCGCATCTCCGCGATCCGAAACCGGGCGGGCCGCATCGTCGGGCTCTCGTGCCGCGTCGGCCGCGCGGTCTTTGGCACGATCGACATCATCCAGGACATCGTCGAGCGAGGGGCCTCGGCGCTCATCCTCGGCCGGCCGGGTGTCGGCAAGACCACGAAGCTGCGGGAGATCGCGCGCGTACTCTCCACCGACCTCGAGCGACGGGTCATCGTCGTCGACACCTCGAACGAAATCGGCGGAGACGGCGACAGCCCCCACCCCGCCATCGGCCGCGCGCGGCGCATGCAGGGTCCGCTCGGCGCCGACCCGCACGCCGTCCTGAGCGAGGCCGTTGAGAACCTCATGCCCGAGGTGATCGTGATCGACGAGATCGGCACCTCGGCCGAGGCGCTCGCGGCGCGCACCATCGCCGAGCGCGGCGTGCAGCTCATCGCCACCGCGCACGGGAACACGCTCGAGAACGTCCTGATGAACCCCACCCTCTCGGACATGGTCGGCGGGATCGAGT
>CAZCER010000923.1:0-1217 GCA_964497385.1 uncultured Armatimonadia bacterium
CCCACCATCCTGCCGGATGGTCCTCCCTATGCGGCCCCTCCAGTACCACAGCTCGCTTCGGCCCCGCCCGAATCCTCGCGCGCCATCCCTCTTCCGCCCTGCCCCTGGCCGACCGTGCGGCCGATCGAGGCGATCCGCGAGGCGAGGCAGAAGCGGCAGTGCTCCGCCGTCTCATTGAGGCACGCCTTGTCCGGGTAGATCGAATAGAGCACCCGGTACTCCACCGGCGTCACGTTCGGCATCACGACATTCGCTCCGCGCTGAAGTCCCAGTTCCCGGCCCTCGTCCTTGTTCAGCGTCGCGAGCGCCGTCGTGCTCGGGATGTTCGCCTCCGGACACACCAGCCGTGCGAGGGCGAGCACCTTGTACGTCACATCCTCCGTGGCAGGAACCTGGTCCTCGGGCGGCAGCATGGGGAAGTCGTCCCCGCCCCGCCCCAGTGGGGTGTCCGGGTGCGGGATGAATGGGCCGCAGCCGATCATGTCGAGGTCGAGCCGTCGGAAGAGATCGACGTCCTCGGCGAGCGACCGGTAGCTCTGGCCGGGGATCCCGATCATCACGCCGCTCCCGACCTCGTAGCCGAGTTCGCGGAGTTCGCCGAGGATCGCGATGCGGTCCGACTTCCGTCCCGGAAGCGACGGGTGGATGCGTTCGTAGAGGTCCTGGTCCGAAGTCTCGAGTCTCAGCAGGTACCGGTCCGCCCCGGCTTCTCTCCAGGCGACGAGGTCCTCGTACGGGCGTTCGCCGAGGCTCAGGGTCACCGCGAGAGGCGTCTCCGACTTCACGGCGCGGACGACGTCGGCGAGCCACTCGCGCGTGATGCCGTAGTCCTCACCCGACTGCATCACGATCGTCCCGTAGCCGAACTCGACCGTCCGCCGCGCGCAATCGAGGACCTCCTCGCGCGTCATCCGATACCGCTCGACCGCGCCGTTCGGGGCGCGCAGGCCGCAGTAGGCGCACGAACGCACGCAGGTGTTCGAGATCTCCGCGAGACCTCGCAGGTGCACCGCGTCGCCCACGTGCTCCCGGCGGCAGGCGTCGGCCGCGGCCCAGAGATCCTCGAGGCGCTCCGGGCTCTCCTCCCGGAGCCAGGCCTCGATCGCGTCCACGGAGAGATCAAGCTGGGGTGCGGTGAGCGTCATCGTCGCGTCGGGGCTCCTTCGCGCGGACGGCGGCGGGCGGCGTCCGCTTCGGAGGGATGATCCTCTCGGTTC
>CAZCER010000923.1:1227-1570 GCA_964497385.1 uncultured Armatimonadia bacterium
CGCTCTACCGCGTCGTCACCAACAGCACGCCGTCCGACGCCGCGATGCGGAGCGTCTTGCCCGCCCGGCTGAGGACCGTGCCGGGCCGCGCGCCGGCGGGGCTCTCGGGGCAGATGGCGGCGCTTGTGACCACGGCCGCTCGGCCCTCAATCTCCGCCGGAACGCCCGCCGCACGGGGCACGGCGCGCGCGCGGTTGTGGAGGTCCGCGACCGGGAGGGCCCAGTCGAGCCGGTAGTCCTCGAGACGCGGGGCGCGCTCGGTCGAGGCGCCCTCCGTGGGCTGCGGGGTCCGCCTGAGCGAGCCATCCTCGAGCCCCGCGAGCACGTGCGCCACGGCCGCCGC
>CAZCER010000924.1:0-1549 GCA_964497385.1 uncultured Armatimonadia bacterium
ATATCTGCCTTAAGCGGGCCCGCGCGGCGTCGGCCCGCGCGGGCGACTGCGAGGTGATCGGATGTCGAAGGCAACGATCCGGCCATGGCGCGAGGGGGATGACGCGGCCCTGACCGCCCTCTGGGCGCCCCTGGCCGGCTGGACGGACCCCGCCACATACGCGCGGAAGTTCGATGACCCGGGTCTCGACGCGTCCCGCGTCTTCGTCGCCGAACTCGACGAACGCATTGTCGGCCACGTCATGTCCACGCGGCGCACGGTCTATGTCGAGGGTGAGTGGAAAGCCTTCGGGTGCGTCGGGCATCTCGTGGTCCACCCCGCGGCCCAGGGTCTCGGCATAGGGCGCAGGCTTCTCGGGGCCTGCGATGAGGACGCCGAGCGCGCGGGCATGCGCGGGGTCCTCATGTGGACGCGCACGACCTACCACCCGGCCTTCCAGATGTACCTCCGAGACGGCTATGAACTCTGTGCGCAGGAGGTCATCCACGAGATCGACACCTCGTGGGTGGCCGACCGCCTCGGACCCTCCCCGCTCCAACTCCGCCCCCTGGGCGACGACGATGCGGACTCCGCCGCGCGCATCCGCGCCGACTGGGCCGAGGAGGCCTTCCCCGTAAGCGCCGGATGGGACGCCTCCGAGGCCTTCCCTCCGCGCCTGGGGTTCTACGAGGGCGACGCCCTGGTCGGTACGAGCGCCGGCTGCGACGGAGCCTCCTCGTTCATCCTCCCGGGACGTGATGTGCGCGAAGCCGTCGCGGCCTGCGCGGAGCGACTGCTTGCGGAGGGCCGGCCCGGCGGGCGCGTTACGGCCACCTGTCACGGGGCGGTGGATCGAGCCTTGTCCGCGGTCTCGCACAACCGCGAGGAAGGCACCTGGTGCACGCTCATCAAACACTTCGGTCCGCCGATCGACACTGCCGCCCAAGAGCGCGTGCACGGCGCGGTCTGGCCATGGTAGGCGTTCATGAAGGAGGCGCGGAGATGACGACGGCAAGCCGGTGCGCGGCGCGGATGCGTTGCGCCGGAGGGATGGATCGCCGCATGTTTCTGGCCGCATCGATCGCTGCGCTGTCCGTCGGGGGCGGCGCCTCGGCGGGGCCGCCGCATGGCGGTGGACCGGCCTGGGCGCTGACGCCCCGCGTCCGCGCGTGCTTCGTCCGTCGCCCGGGCGAGTACGGCATGCGCTGGCCGGGGCAGGTCTGGGATGGGGAGGCCGCCCGGAAGACTTACATCGAGAAGCTGCATGCGGCCGCCCGCGATCTGGCGATCGACGTCGACCTGACGGAGACGCCGCTCCACAGCGCCGCCGAGGCCGACGCCTGGCTTGCCGAGTCCCTGGCGAAGCGCCCCGACGGACTCCTTGTGGTTCTGCTGGACCGTCAGGAGCACGCCTGGCCAACGGCGACCAAAGCGGTGGACACCGGCGTACCGACCGTCGTCTTCGCTCCCATCGGCGCGGCTTTCACGACAAACACGGCCCCGCTTGCGGGGCGCGCCGGGTCCCGCATTTGCTCGACCGCGCGGGCGCGGGCGACGACCCGGATTTTGT
>CAZCER010000925.1:0-1548 GCA_964497385.1 uncultured Armatimonadia bacterium
GCACCCGGCTACAGGAGTGCGCGCGGCGGCGGCGAATCTCCCCCCCAACGACAACTCCCCCTGACCATCAGGGGCGACAAGGGGAGACCTATGCGACAAGCGGCAAAGATCGCGGCCCTGGCGGCCCTCGGTGCGGCGCTCGCCCTCGCGACCGGATGCTCGGTCTCCGTATCGACCGGACCGGTCGATGTGGTGAGCAGCCCGCAGACCTTGACCAGCACTCCCGGCAACAACGTTGAGAGCACCGTCCAAGGCTATGTGTACGTGCCCTCCACTCGGGCTCGCGCCGACTACACCCCCGCGAACCTGGTCTACGGTTCGGCCTCGTCGGCCCCGGCCGGCTGGGCGCCCGCCGTGGGCGTCGTCGTTTCGGGAGCCACCGAGACGGCCGCGCGCGCCACCACGGCTGAGACCGGCCCCACCGGGTTCTTCGAGATCACGCTCACCTTCAGCGGCGCCCCGAACCTGGTCCTCGATTTCGCCGCCGCAACGCCCGCTTGGACCGCGGAGGACATCGGGACGACGTCCGGTGAAGCGGGCGGCTGCGACGTCTTCGCACCCGGCTTCCTCAAGCGCTCCAAGGACCTCACCACGGTCAGCAACGCCGACCGCGTCGAGCGCGTCAACTCTTTCAACGGCGTCTTCAACATGACGAACGAATCCGGCCAGGAACTCACGGTCGACGTCTGGATCGCCGACCGCGACGACCTGACCATCGATGACCTCTTCACCAACCCGACCACTCCCGTGGAGGCCGTGGACGACGGCGCGACCGAGCTGTACCACATGGTCCAGAAGACCGTGCCGACCGGCGTGAACGACATCGAAGCGCCCTGGACGGACATTCTGAACAAGTCGCCCATCTGCGCCATGCTCAACCCGAACGACCCTCCGGCCTACATCACGATCTACGCGACCACTCGCCCCACCGCCGCGAGCGTTACGTTGAACAGCTTCACGATCAACCTCAACGTGAACGCCTCCGTGCTCGAGGCTGACGGCGCGAAGAGCGCGACGCAGGAAACCGTCACGATCAAGTTCCTCTAGCGAGCCGCGCCGAGGCGCAACTCGGCAAGCTCCGCAAACGGTGCGCAAGCCGGCCCCGCCATCCGCGCTGACGGGTGGCGGGGCTTTCCATGGGCGGGACGCCGCGCAACCCGCAGGAGTTGCGCGCCTGCCCGCGAAACCGAGCGCATCGCAAAGGAACGGAGTGGTGTAGGACATGGCCGCAACGGTTGGGCAACCGCAGTTACCCTCGCTGACCCGGGGCTTGGAGGACCTCAGCCCCTGGAGTCAGGCGCTCCGCGAGAGCATCCGCGCGGAGGCCTCCTGGTTCTCCGAGCGCACCCTCCTTGTCGCCGAGTCCTGGCGCAAGTCCGAAGGGGAGCCCTGGCGCGAGCGGCGCTGGGCGCGGGCCACGGCCCACGTTTTCGCGCAGGCCCCCATCCGCATCCGCAGGGGCGAGCGCCTGGCCGGCTGGCACCCCAACACCGACCGCAACGCGGAGTTCATGGCGCGCCACGAGGAAGCCCGGAAGTACCTCCGCAC
>CAZCER010000926.1:0-1547 GCA_964497385.1 uncultured Armatimonadia bacterium
CGCTCGACGCGTCGGGCATCGCGGTCTTCGTCTACCAGGGCCCGTTCCAGACGGATCGCTACATCCTCAAGGGCGAGGGCGTCGAGGAGTGGGAGCCGCGCTTCAGCTACCACGGTTTCCAGTACGTCGAGATGGAGGGCTTCCCCGGCACGCCGACGCTCGACTCCGTGGTCGCCCATGTCGTCGGAACCGACTTCGACCGGTCGGGCGACTTCGAGTGCTCGGACGACCTCCTCAACTGGATCCACACCGCGTCCCTCTGGTCCTATCGCTCGAACTTCGTGGGCTACCCGACCGATTGCCCTCACCGCGAGAAGAACGGATGGACCGGTGACGCGCAGCTCGCGTGCGAGATGGGGCTCCTCAACTTCGACGGCCCCGCCGCCTACGAGAAGTGGATGAACGATCTCAAGGACGAGCAGCGCGAGAACGGGGAACTCCCCGGCATTGTCCCGACCTCGGGCTGGGGGTACGGCATCGGGCCTGCGTGGGATAGCGTCTACATCCTCATCCCGTGGTACCTGTACCTCTACGAGGGCGACACGCGCGTCCTGGAGGAGCATTACGACGGCATGAAGCGCTACGTCGACCATCTCGACGGGCGCTTTCCGAGCCGCATCGTGGACTGGGGCCTCGGCGACTGGTGCCCGGCTCGCACGGAGACGAACCGCGATCTCCTCACGACGGCCTACGCCTGCGTCGGTGCGCGTCTGGTCTCGAGGATCGCGGGGCTGCTTGGCCAGGATGGTGACCGGGAGCGCTACGCGGCCCTCTCCGAGGAGTTCCGCAATGCGGCGAACGAGCGCTTCTACGAGGGCGACGGCGTGTACGCGGGAGGCACGCTCACGGCGCAGAGCTGCGCGCTCTACATGGGCCTCGCGGACCCGAGTGAGATCGACGCCGTGTTCGCGAAGCTCGTGAGCGCCGTCGAGGCCTCGGACTACCACATGGACGTAGGCATCCTGGGGGCGAAGTACCTCCTCAACACCCTCTCCGACCACGGCCGCACCGACCTCGCGTACCGGATCGTGACGCAGAAGGGCTTCCCGGGGTACGAGACCTGGCGCGCGCGCGGAGCCACGACTCTCTGGGAGGACTGGCACGACGGGTACTCCAGGAACCACATCATGTTCGGGGATGTGAGCGCGTGGTTCGTGAAGTCGCTCGCCGGGATCATGACCGACGACGGCGCCCCCGGCTTCCGCCACATCGTGCTCCGGCCGCGGCCAGCGGGCGACCTCACTTGGGTGCGCGCCACGCACGACTCGCCGTACGGCGCGATCCGCAGCGCATGGACGCACGAGAACGGTGTGCTGCGGTACGAGGTCACCGTGCCGGCGAACACCACCGCGACGCTCTTCCTCCCGACCTCCGACGGAGCCCACGTCACCGAGAGCGGCGCGCCTCTCGCCGAGGCCGTCGGCGTCTCCGAGGTGCGCGCACAGGGCGACTCCGTCGTGATGGAACTCGAGAGCGGAAGCTACACGTTCGAGGGGGCGCTCGAGTAGGCGGTGCTCGGATGCGGCCGGTCGAGAGCGGACCGGCCC
>CAZCER010000927.1:0-1533 GCA_964497385.1 uncultured Armatimonadia bacterium
ACGCCGTTGGCTATGACCGCATCGTGATGAAGCCCCATGTCGTCGGCGACCTCACGTGGGTCACCGCCTCACACCGGAGCATCCGCGGCCCCATCCGCAGCGCTTGGCGGGTCGAGGGCGAGAAGCTGCTACTCGAAGCATCGATCCCCCCGAACGCGACAGCCGCGATCCACGTTCCGACGTGCGACCCGTCGTCCGTCATGGAGAGCGGGGCGCCCGCCGACCAAGCCGACGGGCTTCGGGCTCTGCCTCCGGCGCCCGGCTACGCCGTGTTCGAGGCGGGGTCAGGTGACTACCGGTTCACCAGCAAGTGGACACCGTAGGGCGTCCGCTTGCGGCGCCCAGTGCAGAACGCCGTAGGGGCGTCCGCTTGCGGCGCCCAGTGCATGAGCAGACAGGAGACACCCAACATGGCGAATGAGCGCGCGGTCGTGGTCGGCGCGGGAGGCATCTCCGGCGCGTGGTTTCCTCCGCTGAAGGCGGAGAACGTCGAGATCGCGGGCGTGGTCGACCTGGACCTCGACGCGGCGAAAGGGCGGATCGCGGAGTACGGGCTCGCGTGCCCGGCCTCGACCGATCTCGCGAAGACGCTCGCGGACACTCAGCCCGACTTCGTTGTGGACCTCACCGTTCCCGAGGCCCACTGCGCCGTGACCTGCATGGCTCTCGAAGCGGGCTGCCACGTCGTCGGCGAGAAGCCGATGGCCTCGAGCATGGCCGAGGCGCGCAAGATGGTCGCCACCGCCGAGAAGACGGGCAATCTCTGCATGGTCAGCCAGTCGCGCCGGTGGGAGGCGCGCCACGAGGCCGTGCGGCGCGCGCTTCTCGGGGGCGAGATCGGCGAACTCACGACGCTCAACTGCGACTTCTACATCGGCGCCCACTTCGGCGGCTTCCGCGACGAGATGGCAAGCCCCCTGATCCTTGACATGGCGATCCACCACTTCGATCTCGTGCGCTTCTTCACCGGTCTCGACGCCGTGGCGGTCTACGCCAAAGAGCACAACCCGAAGGGCTCCTGGTACAAGGGAGACGTTGCCGCGAGCTGCATCTTCGAGATGTCGAACGGCGCGGTCTTCACCTACCGCGGAAGCTGGTGCGCTGAAGGCTGCCACACAAGCTGGAACGGCGACTGGCGCTTCGTGGGCGATAGGGGGACGATCCTCTTCGCGCAGGACCAGCCCTGGACCGGGCAAGTCGTCGCCGGCGACGAGGGCTTCCATCGGCCGATGAAGGACATCGCCTGCACCGAGGAGCCCGAGATCACCGGCGGGATGCACGGCGCCCTCAGGGAGATGCTCGCCTTCCTCCGCGACGGCGCCACGCCCCAGACCGAGTGCCACGACAACATCAAGAGCCTCGCGATGGTCTTCGGCGCGACCGGAAGCTCGGCCGCCGCAGCGAGGGTGGCCTTGTAGGGGCAGGTCTCCGTGTCTGCCCGCGCCGGGCTGTGCCCGCCCCTCCGTCGCCCTTCGTCACGTCGGCTGAACTACGCCGCCGACCCTTCGACGGGGCTCAGGGGAGCCTCAGGGA
>CAZCER010000928.1:0-1532 GCA_964497385.1 uncultured Armatimonadia bacterium
TTCCCCCGAGGGGACGTGAACTCCGTCAACCGCCGCATCCTCCCCGTGAGTTCGGCCGACAAGACCTGCGGCGAGCCGCTCCACTGGTGGGACCATAAGGGCACTGAGGAGTGGGCCGCGTATGAGTTCCCGGAGCCCGTCGAGGTGAGCGGCGTCGAGGTCTACTGGTTCGATGACACCGGCGTTGGCGAGTGCCGCCTGCCCGCCTCATGGGTCGTGGAGTGGCGTGATGGAGACGCATGGCGCGAGGTCAAGGGCGCCTCGGAGTACGGGAGCGTCCTCGACGCCTTCAACCGCGTGACCTTCGACCCCGTGCAGACGAGCGCTCTCCGTCTGCGCGTCCAGCTTCAGGAAGGTTGGTCGGCGGGCATCCAGGAGTGGAGGGTGTTCTAGGCGCCCTTCGTTCGGTGCGTCGGAGTCGGTTGGGCCGCTCCCCGGCCGACTCCGGCGCCCGGCGCTATCGGCCGGCCCCGACGACGATGACCGACCCGAACGACGCGTAGTCCGGCTTGAGATGCGCCCGACCGATGGCGGTGAGCGATTCCGGGCCGAGTGTGATGTCCGCTTCGTCGCCCTCCGCAACCGTCCCGTCCACCACCAGCGCATCCTGGCCGTCGGCGAGCATCCGCAGAGCGCTCTCGCGGTCCGCGGCGTAACGCACGGGACGCTCTCCCCGAGCCAAGGCCGCCTCGGGATCGGCGAACAGCTCCGCGGCTTGCGCGTCCCGCAAAGCCGGCAACGGGGCAAGCTTCAGGGCGCTCTCGCGGAGGACCACCACCAGCGCCGGGAGGGGAGGAGCGTCGCCGGCCTCGTCCTCGGCCGTCACTCCCAGCGCCGCCGGCAGCAGAGCGCCCTCACCTTCGAACAGAGGCGATCGCGCCACGGCCGCGATCCGACCGTCCTCGAGACGCCACTCGGCCACGACCGGCGCTGAGCCGGCGCTCTCCACGATGCTCCCCAAGCGTTCGCCGGCGAGGTCCGCGTAGGTGCGGTCGTCGGACACGGGGAGCGGAGGGATGGCCGCCCGCAGGGCCTCGATGGCGCGCGTTCGAGCCTCGGCTGCGGCGCGGATGGATGGGCTGGGCTCGACGAGGGTGGAGAGCCCGGTCGCCTCGACGACCCCGACGCCCAGGTCGATCACGCAGGCGTCGTTCAGCCGCAGGAGTTGGTCGGAGACCTGGACTTCAGGGAGGGGACGGTCGGCGAGCGCGATCGCGCCGGCGCCAACCAGAAGAGCGGCCCACACGGCGGCCGCTCCCGAAACTCGCGTTTGCTGTCGCAGGATGCCCGCGCGGACGTCTACCCGCCGATCGGATGCTCCCACAGCCAAGCCAGGACAACGCATGAGACGATCCAGCCGATGCCGGCGTACCGGGTGATCTTGGCGAGGAACTCATCCTGCCGGCTGCCGCGGAAGGAACTCCCGCCCGAGCCGCCGATGGTTCCCGAGAGGCCCTCGCTCTTGGTCTGCTGCATCGCGACGCAGCCCACAATGATGAGGGAGAGGAAGACCGAGACCCCCAGCATCATCC
>CAZCER010000929.1:0-1210 GCA_964497385.1 uncultured Armatimonadia bacterium
GCAGACCACCAACGCGAACCTCCGGCTCATCACCGGCGAGATCCGCGAGGAGGTCGAAGCCGGCAACACGCTCTCCGGCGCGATGAGCAAGTACCAGCGCACCTTCTCCAACCTCGCGATCGGTCTGGTGCGCGCGGGCGAGGTCGGCGGCGTGCTCGACGAGTCGCTCCAGCGGCTCGCGGGCTTCCTGGAGAAGGACGTCGAACTCCGCCGGAAGATCAAGTCGGCCATGACGTATCCGGCCCTCGTCATGATCTTCGCCACCGGCATCGTCGCGTTCCTCGTGACCTTCATCCTCCCGAAGTTCATGGCCATGTATGAGGAACTCGGGATCAGCGCCGACAAGATGCCGGCCCCGACGCTTCTTCTGCGCAACATCAGTTACTGGCTCAAGGACCATGTGATCCTGGCGCTGATCATCCTCGCGGCGATCATCGTGGCTTTGAAGCTGATCGGCCGCACGCGGATCGGGCGCCGCTACATCGACCTCGTCAAGCTGAAGACCCCGGTCTTCGGGAAGCTGTGGCACAAGGTCGCGCTCGCCCGCTTCGCCTCGACGCTCTCGACGCTGCTTCAGAGCGGCGTTCCGATCCTGCAGGCGATGGAGACCGTGGCCGGCACGGTTGGAAACGTCATCATCGCCGACGCGCTTCTCGACGCTCGGGCCTCGATCCGAGAGGGCGAGGAGATCGGGCGCCCGCTGCGCGACTCGGGCTGGTTCCCACCCATGGTCGTGCAGATGATCGCCATCGGCGAGGAGACCGGTTCGCTCGACTCCATGCTCATGAAGGTCTCCGAGTTCTACGAGTCCGAGGTCGAGACGGCGCTCGCGCAGCTTACGGCGGCGCTCGAGCCGATGCTCATCGTGTTCCTCGGCGTCGTTGTCGGCTTCATCGTCATCGCCATGTTCATGCCCCTCGTGACGCTGATCTCCGAGCTGTCGCAGGAGGGTGAGGACTCGGGCGGCGGCGGCGGCGAGGAGTAGGCCCGCTCCCAGCCAGCGTGTGACTCCGCCCCGTGAGCCGGTCCTTCGGCTCGCGGGGCGGTCCGATGTGTGGGGGAACGACCGAGTGCGGTGGAAGCGGAGAACACGGTGACTCTCGCCCTGAAGGCAACCCTCGCGGTCTGGCATTTCGCGCTCGGGCTGGCGGTCGGGAGCTTCCTCAACGTGTGCATCTACCGGCTTCCGCGCGGTCTGGCGGTCACCGGC
>CAZCER010000929.1:1220-1531 GCA_964497385.1 uncultured Armatimonadia bacterium
AGGCCACAGCATTGACGATACTGAACCCAAGTTCGGTCTGGCGGTCACCGGCCGCTCCCATTGTCCCTCGTGCGGAGCCACGCTCGGCCTCCTCGACCTCATTCCCCTCTTCTCCCAGCTTGCTCTGAGGGCCCGGTGCCGCCATTGTTGGGCGCGGTTCTCCTGGCGATACTTTAGCGTGGAACTGCTCTGCGGGCTGCTCCATCTGGGGACGTTCCTCTACGTCACCGCGACCCGAGGCCTCGACGTTCCCGCGCTTGCGCGACTCCTGATCGTGCTCCCGTGCCTTGTCGCGGTCATCCTCATCGACT
>CAZCER010000930.1:0-1524 GCA_964497385.1 uncultured Armatimonadia bacterium
GCGAGTTCACGCACGCGGACGGCCGCCGCGCGGCGCTCCTCATGAACCACAGCATTACCCACACCGCCTGGGCGACGGTGGAGTTCGACGCCGACCCGGCCTCGGTGCTGGAGGTTGACCCCGCGACCGGCGAGGAGGCCCCGGTCCGAGACGAGAGCCCGGCCATGGAGGGCTTGCAGATCTCGCTCGACTCCGCCGAGGCGAGGCTCTTCCTGCTCCCGTAGGGGACCATGTGGGACAGCCGCCCTCGGCTGTCGTCTGGTGCGGACTACCCGTGCTCCAAGCCTCGCCCGCCGATTCGGATCCCCCCTCCCGGCGCCCGGCGTTCGAGTGGGAGGGGCGGGTCTCCTCTTTGCGCCGAGGCGCCAACGTAGACCGAACTCCGTCGCGGCGGCCAGATCACACCACGCCGCCCCTATCGGGCTTGGTGTGGTGTGATGAAGCACGTCGTTCCTCCCCCCCATTCGAACAAGCTGGGTTGCGCCGGTGCGTGACCCTTCCCGTACACAAGGTCGTAGCGCAAGACGCGGGCGCCGACCCTCGCCAGGATGCCCCGCACGTGGAAGGAATTGTGAACAAACGCACGGAAGTCGAGTCTACCGGCCTTGAGTGTGTGTCGGCTTGCGCTGCTCTAGCAGCTGCTTGGTTGGGCGCCGGCGCTCACGGATCGCGGCGCGGTTGAAGCAGGGGCGGTTGTGGGGTTCATGCGTCGGTTTGGGCCGCCTGAGGCGGTCTTCCCTTGGTTGGGCGCCGGCGCGAAGCACGTTCTTCATCACACAAAGCTAACGGCACTCTTGGCGCGGGACGCCTTGTGGCGCCCCGGCCTGGCCCACAGCCGCCCGCACGCGGCCTCGGTCGCCGGTCTTCTCGGCGAGAGAGACGCGTGGGCGCCGCCGGGCCAGCAGGGGAGGTCGCGCCTGAGGGCTCTCGCGGCGACCGAAGTCCGCTCGGCCCTCTAGCGACTCCTCGTGACGACTTGCAACGCGGAGGGAGGTGAAACGCACATGCGCAAGCTCGCATTCGCGCTCTCGATCGCGCTCGTCGCCGCCCTCGCCCTCGTCGGCTGCAAGGGATCCTCATCGGACAACGCCGCAGGAACGGCGGGCAGCCCCGAGGCCCTCAAGGCCAAGGCGGCGTCCGGCGGCACCATGCCCGGCGGCGGCGCGCCCACCACGAAGGGCGGACCGGCCAAGGACGGCGGGCACTAGCCCGGAGCGCGTCGCACGGAGCGCCCCCGCTCCAGAAAGGACAGTGTCGATTCTCATGTCGACCCGCAGAGGTTTCACGCTCATCGAGCTTCTGGTCGTCATCGCCATCATCGCCATCCTGGCGGCCATCCTGTTTCCGGTGTTCGCCAAGGCGCGCGAGAAGGCTCGTCAGACCTCGTGCCTCTCGAACACCCGCCAGCTCGCGACGGCGTTCATCTCCTACTCGCAGGACTATGACGAGTGCCTTCCGGTCAGCCTCACCTGGTGCAATCGGGGACCCTACGGCTGGTCCGACGATATGAACAACCAGTACTTC
>CAZCER010000931.1:0-1512 GCA_964497385.1 uncultured Armatimonadia bacterium
GTCACGAAGAAGCCTGAGCGCGCGGAGGCCGCCATCGCGGCCTTGGGAGTGTAGGCGGACGGCCTGAGGGAGGCGGGGAACCTAGCGCCCCAAGAGCGCGCGCAGGCCTCCCCCGGCGCGGATGAGGGCCACGCAGGCCCAATACGCGGGCGCGACCAGGCGGCCCTTGTAGTGCTTGCGGTAGAAGGCGAGCAGGCCCTCGGTGGACGCGCGCACCATCGCGGGCCGCGCCTGCTTGGTGCTCGCTCCGTGGTCGTGGTCGCATCGCGCCTCCGGAACGAACAGCACCTTGCGCCCGCGCTGTGCGAGCCGGAAGCAGAGGTCCACGTCGTTGAAGAACATTGGAAACGACTCATCGAACCCTCCGCACGCGCGCAGATCCTCGGCGCGGATCAGGAGGCACGAGGTCATGGGCTGCTCGACCTCGCGCGGGGTCGCGTAGTCCCACTCCCCATAGAAGTAGCCTCCGAAGAGCCTCGTCCTCGGGAAGAGGCGCCGCAGAAAGAGCCCCTCGCACACGAGCCGCCAGGGGGACGGAAAGCGACGGCACGAGCGCTGGACGGACCCGTCCGGCAGGATGAGAGTCGGCGCCGCGGCGGCCGCCTCCGGGGCTCGTGACAGCGCGGCGATCAGGAGGGCGACGCAATCCTCGGCGACGTAGGCGTCCGGGTTGAGGATCAGGACGTACTCGCCCCGAGCCATCGCAAAGGCTTGGTTGTTCGCGGCCGCGTAGTAGAGGTTTCGGTCGTTCGCGACGAGCGTGACGCGCGGACCGTAGCGCTCGCGAACGGCCTCGGCCGTCCCGTCCGCGGAAGCGTTGTCCACCACGAGGATCTCGGTCTCGTCGGCGCCGCCGGCGTGCAGAAGCGCGTCCACGCAGCGCATGACCTGGTCCCTTGTGTTCCAGGTGACGATGCACGCGGTGACCGATGGACGCTCACTCATCGAGGAACCTCCCCGTCGGATACGGGTCGCGCGACAGAGCCAACCTCAGCACGGCGGAGTAGGTGCGGAGGCGCGTCCGCGTCGCCTCCGACCGCCTCACGAGCCCGGCCGAACCCAGGCAGAGGAGGCGGAGAAACGCGCCCAACGCCACGAAGATCCGAGCGGCGCACACCGCGAAACGGCCCCGGTGCTTGCGTAGGAAGAGAAAGACGGATCGATACCCCTCGATCGCGGCGGCCGTGCGGAGCGCCGCCGAGGAGGCGCCCCCGACGTGGACGGCCGTTGCGTCCGGGCAGTAGAGCGTCACGAAGCCGGCGCGCGCGGCTCTGGCCGCGAGGTCCGAGTCCTCCCCATAGAAGAAGAAGCTCTCATCGAAGCCTCCGAGTTGGTCCCACAGCGCGCGACGAATGAGAAGCGCCGCGCCCGAAACGTAGTCGACCGGGTATGGCGGACCCGAGCGCGGCCGACGCGCGTACGTCGAGCAGCCGAGAGGGCGGTCGAGTCCGATGGCCTCGAGCGCGAGGCTCGGAACGCCCGGGAAGCGCTTCGCGGAGAACTGATGCGATG
>CAZCER010000932.1:0-228 GCA_964497385.1 uncultured Armatimonadia bacterium
GGAGGAGTTCATCGCGAGCTATCCCGGCGCGCTGTTCACGTACACGTTCGCCTCGGCCTGGCTCCCGCGCTCGGCGCTCGACCGACCGGACGCGCACCCCACTCAGCCGGTGAACTGGTGGGCGAACAGCGCGGCGGCGGCGCGTGCGAACCACGCGTACTGCCGCGCGCGCCCCGAGACGTACGGGCCGGCCGCCTGGGGACTGACCGCCTGCGCGGGCCGGGTGGG
>CAZCER010000932.1:238-1500 GCA_964497385.1 uncultured Armatimonadia bacterium
TACGGAGCGCCGCCGTGCCTCGAAGTGCGCGACGGAACGCTCAGACAGCGCGACAAGCCTCACCAAGTGATGCTCCACACGCCGGACTTCGGGCTGACTTGGGTGGACGACAACACCGTGATCGCGACCTACGGAGCGGCGTCGGCTCTGGGCTTCTTGCCCGAGGAGGCGATCCGCGACCTGAGGTGGCGCCACGCGAAATCGGGCCTCTGGCGTGAGGCGGACTGCGGCTTTGGAGACGCCTACGCCGAGACCGACGGTTGGCGCAACCAGGCCGTGTTCTCGATCGACGCGGGGCCCATGCTGCTCGCCATCGACAACTACCGCTCGAGCGCCCGCGGGGAGGTTGGCGTCGCGCCCTGCGGCGTGCTCGCGAACCCGGAGGTCGCGCGGGCGCTCGCCGCGATCGCGAGAGGCCCGGAGGCCGCCCCCGAGTAAGTCTCGGGCGAACGGAGGAGACCGCAGTGTTTCACAGCCGACGACCGCGCCGACGAGAGGCGCCCGACGCGTCGGGCCCAAGTCTCTCGCGTCTGTACGCCATCGCGTCCTGCGCGGCCGGACTGGTCGTGCTCACGGTCGGCGTGGCCGTCCCGGACGGGCTCGCGAAGCGCCACCTCCGAGACGCGCTTGAGTCTTCCGTGCGTGCGTCGGCGGAAGGGGCGGCCGAGGCGCTGCGGATTCGGAACGAGGAGATGCGTCGGGAGGCGAGCCGGGCGCTCTCGGCCATAGAGGGACTCGAACCGACAGAGCCCCAACAGCCCACCCCCGCGAAGCGCGCGCCAGAGGCCGCCCGGACGCCGGACGAGGATCCGTCCGCGGCGATCTCCCTGCCCGGAGACGCCGAACTCGCCCAGGCGGCCACGGACCTGGGCGTTCTTCTCACCGTCTGGACTTGGAACGCGGACGAGGGCGTTCTCGAATGCGCGAGCGCGTTCGAGCCGGAGGAAGACGCCGACGGCATGGTCTCCGGACCCGTTCCCGGCGAGCGGATGGACGCGCCGGACCATCCGAGCGGGGCGGACGGCGCGACGTGGTTCGTGGAAACGGCGACGCCGGCGGGCCTGCGGATTGACGCGCTGCGCCCATTCGCGGATGCGGAGAGTCGAGTCCTGGGCGCGCTCGGCGCAACGTCGGTTCGGACCATCGATTCCGACCTGCCGGGACTGGCGAGGGCCGCTTCGCCAGCCGAGGGGTGGAGCGCCGCCACACTCTTGCTGGAACCCTCCGGCACCCCCTACCCGCCTGCATTCGATTCGCCCGGT
>CAZCER010000933.1:0-1500 GCA_964497385.1 uncultured Armatimonadia bacterium
TGGTGGAGGAGATCGCGCGACCGGCGCCGTAGGAGCCTCGCACGGACCGCGACGCCCTGCGGCTCCGAGAGACGAGGTGTTGCATGCCATCCACACGCCGTGAGTTCCTTGGGGCGTTGGGCGCGGCCGGAGCCTCGTTGGGAGCGTCGGGGCGCGCCGCGGCCCAACCTCGGCCTCGCCCGAACATCGTCGTGATCCTCTTCGACGACATGGGGTTCTCCGACCTGGGTTGCTACGGCGGAGAGATCGATACCCCCAACATCGACCGCCTTGCCCGCGGGGGACTGCGGTTTCGGCAGTTCTGCAACACCGGCCGCTGCTGCCCGACGCGCGCGTCCTTGCTCACGGGTCTCTATCCCCATCAGACCGGCGTAGGCTGGATGATGTCCGATCTTGGGCGGGACGGGTACGTCGGCGATCTGAACAGGCGGTGCGTCACTCTCGGCGAAGCGCTCGGTCCAAGCGGCTACGGCGCGTACGCCTCAGGCAAGTGGCATGTCACAAAGTCCGTCGACGCGACGGACGATGCGTGCATCGCGAACTGGCCCCGACAGCGTGGATTTGACGGGTACTACGGCACGATCGCGGGCGCGGGAAGCTACTTCACCCCGACGACCCTCACGCATGGGAACGACCGGCTCACCGAGCATCCGGAGGGCTTCTACTACACCGACGCCGTCGCGGACAACGCCGTGCGGTTCATCGAAGAGCATGACCGCGCTCGTCCGGCCGACCCTTTGGTGCTGTACACCGCTTTCACAGCGCCGCACTGGCCGCTCCACGCGAAACCGGAGGACATCGAGCGTTACCGAGACCGGTACGCGGGCGGATGGGATCGGCTGCGCGCGGAGCGTCATGAGCGCATGCTGGCCGAGGGATTGGTCGCGCCTGAGTGGCCCCTTACGCCACGGGACGCGGATGCGCCCGCGTGGGAGGACGTGGACCGCGAACGGCGCGCGAACCTGGCCCTCCGCATGGCCGTCTACGCGGCGCAGATCGACTGCGCCGACCAGGGCGTGGGGCGCATCGTCGCGGCTCTCGACCGCACGGGCAGGCTCGACGACACGCTCATCCTGGTTCTCTCAGACAATGGAGGCTGCGCCGAAGGCGGCGTCTGGGGCTTCGACCGCAAAGAGGGCGGCGTCTTGGGCGAGGACTCCACCTTCTCGAGCTACGGTCTCGGATGGGCGAACGCGAGCAACACTCCCTATCGGCTCTACAAACACTGGGTGCATCAGGGCGGCATTGCGAGCCCTCTCATCGCGCATTGGCCTGCGGGCGTCGCCGCGCGGGGCGCGTTGCGCGATCAGCCCTGTCACCTTATCGACGTGATGGCCACCTGCGTGGACCTAAGCGGGGCGGACTACCCCAAGGAGCGTGAGGACGGGACGCCCGTCACCCCGCTCGAGGGACGCAGCCTGGCCCCGGCGTTCGAGGATCGGAAGATCGAGCGGGAGGCGCTCTTCTGGGAGCACGAGGGCAACCGCGCCCTCCGCACCG